>DATHZW010000282.1:0-8004 GCA_035458405.1 Steroidobacteraceae bacterium
GACCGTCGCCCAGCGGCGCGGCACCCGACAGACCCTCGCCGGCACGCTCGAGGCGCTGCTCAGGCTTATGCACCCCCTGATGCCCTTCATCACCGAGGAAATCTGGCAGCGGCTGGGCCCGCGCGCAGGCGTCACCGGCGAGACCATCATGCGGCAGCCCTTCCCCATGCCGTCGGCGGATCGTGCCGATCCAACCGTCGAGGCCGACATGCGCTGGACCATGGACTTCATCCTCGGCATACGCCAGATCCGGGGCGAGATGGACATTGCTCCCTCGGTCCGCTTCGACGTGCTGCTGCAGGACGGTTCGCCATCCGACCTCGAGCGCTATGCGGCCTATTCCCGCTACATCGACCGACTGGCCAACGTCGGCGCGGCGCGGCCGCTCGCGACCGGCGAAACGCCACCCCAGTCGGCCGCGGCCCTGCTGGGCGAGATGAAGATACTGGTTCCGATGGCGGGACTGATCGACGTCGAGGCGGAACTCGCGCGGCTGGCCAGGCGCCGCGGCAAGGTGGCCGAGGAGCTGGCCCGTGCCGAGGGCAAGCTGGGCAACGCACGCTTCGTGGACAACGCGCCGGTCGAGATCGTCGAACAGGAACGCGCGCGGGTGGTCGACTTCAAGCGTGAACTGGAGCAACTCGAAGCGCAGCTCGAGCGGGTAGCCTCGCTCAGATGAACGCCTTCAGGAACAGCGCCGGGCGCGAGCGGGAACTGCTCTCCTCCGCCATCGAGCAATTGAACACGGTCGTGCTGGGCAAGGATCGGGAAATACGCCTGAGCGTCGCCTGCCTGCTGGCTCGCGGCCACCTCCTGATCGAGGACATCCCGGGCGTCGGCAAGACGACCCTCGCGCACGCGCTGTCGCGCGTCCTCGGCCTGACCTACCAGCGCGTCCAGTTCACCAGCGACCTGCTGCCGGCCGACGTCATCGGCGTGTCGGTTTACGACCGCGGTTCCGGCAGCTTCCAGTTTCACCGTGGTCCGGTCTTCGCCCAGCTGGTGCTGGCGGACGAGGTCAACCGCGCCACCCCGAAGGCGCAGAGCGCCCTGCTCGAGGCGATGGAGGAGCGCCAGGTGACCGTGGACGGCGTGTCCCACCCGTTGCCCGAGCCCTTCTTCGTCGTTGCGACCCAGAACCCGTCCTATCAGGTGGGGACGTTTCCCCTGCCGGAGTCCCAGCTCGACCGGTTCCTGATGCGCATCGAGCTCGGATACCCGGCCGCGAGTCACGAGCGCGCCTTGCTGCGCGGCCGGGACCGGCGCGACCTGCTGGCCAGCCTGCCGTCCGTGCTCAGCCCGGAGGTCATCGTCCCGCTGCAGCGCCAGATAACCTCCCTCCACGCGAGCGACGCCCTGCTCGATTACGTACAGGCTGTCGTGAGGACCTCGCGTGACGGCAGCGAGTTCCTTGCAGGCCTCTCGACCCGTGCCGCCATATCGCTGCTGCGTGCCGCACAGGCCTGGGCGTTTCTCCACGGCCACCCGGGCGTCCTGCCTGAAGACCTGCAAAGCGTGCTGCCCGCGGTCGTCGGTCATCGGCTGCGCCCGCGCGAGGCCACTGACCGCCGCGGACCTGCCGAGCTGGCGCGAGCCCTGCTGGAAGCCGTGCCGATTCCCTGACCGGGGCTCATGTCACCCCCGGCAACCCAATCGGCGAGCGCATGAGACCCCCCGTAGCCATCCGTGACTGGACGCGCCGCTGGATCCGCCGCCGCCAGGGGCCCGATCCGGCAGCCGTCAAGCTGCACCGCGGCCGCATCTACATCCTGCCCACCGGACTCGGCGTCGCTTTCGGCGTGATGCTGTTTGCGATGCTGCTGGGTTCGCTCAACTACGCCAACAACCTCGGCCTGGCCCTGACCTTCCTGCTGGCGGCGCTGGGCCTCGTGGCCATGCACGCCTGCCACCGCAACCTCGCGGGGCTGGTGATCACGGGCGCAGGCACCGAGCCGCCGTATGCGGGGCAGGCAGCGGGCTTCCGACTGAACCTGTCGAATCCGAGCCAGGTCCGCAGGATCGATATCGAGACCGGCAACCAGGCCGGGGGCGTCGATTCGGTCACGGTACCCGCAGCGGCCGATGCAAGCGTGCGGCTGGCCCTGCCGACAACCCGACGCGGCCGTGTGCGGCTGTCGCGATACGAGATCGCGACCCGCTACCCCTTCGGCCTGTTCCGGGCCTGGGCGGTCCTGCATCCGGAACAGGACTGCCTGGTCTACCCGAAGCCTGCGCCGGACGCCCCGCCGCCGCCGCATGCGCCCGGTTTCGACGGGAGCGGTGAGGCGACGCATGGGGACGACGATTTCGCCGGCCTGAAGGACTATCACCCGGGCGACTCGCCGCGACGGATCGCCTGGAAGGCGCTCGCCCGCGGCGGCGAACTGCTGGTCAAGGAATTCGCAGGGGCCGCCGCGCCCGCGCCGATATTCGACCTCGACCTGGCGCCCGGCGCCGACCTCGAGGCGCGCCTGAGCCTGCTCACGCGATGGATCGTCGATGCCCACGGTCGCGGCGAAGCCTTCGGACTCCGCCTGCGCGATCTCGAATTCGCGCCGCAACCGGGCGAGACCCAGCGGCGCCGTTGCCTGGCCGCGCTGGCCGAGTTCGGCCTCCCGGGACCCGCCGATGCGTAGGCAAGGCGACGCCATGCGCCGGCTGGCCTGGACGCTGGGCGGACTGGCCGCCGCCGTGGCCCCGCATGTCGCTCACCTGCAGGCCTGGGTGACCGCCGCGGCCCTGTCCGTCTGCGCCTGGCGGCTGATGGCCGAGCGACGCGGTTGGGCATTGCCGGGCCGCGCGCTTCGCGGCGGGATAACCCTCGCCGCCGCCGCCGGCATCTTCATCGGCTACCAGCCATTGAACGGCCTCGATGCCGGAACCGCCCTGCTGACCCTGATGGCGGCGCTGAAGCTGCTGGAGACGCGCTCGCGGCGCGACCACGTCGTGCTCGTGTTCATCGGCTGGTTCCTGTGCCTGGCGACCTTCCTCTACGGCCAGGACCTGGCCGCCGCTGCATGGGTGCTGCCGGCCGCCTGGCTGCTGTCGGCGTCGCTGCTGAACGTGGCCCGGACCGGGCACGACGACGAGTCGCTGCAGCCGTTCCGGACCACGGGCGCCATGCTGCTGAAGGCGCTGCCCGTCACGCTGGTGCTGTTCGTGTTCTTTCCGCGGATCGCCGGCCACTTCTGGGGCGTGCCGTCCGGCGAGCGGGCCGCCACGGGCCTGACCGAGGAGATGTCGCCGGGGGACATTTCGGAGCTGTCGATCAACGACACCGTCGCCTTCCGCGTCCGTTTCGACGGACCGGTGCCGCCGCCGCTGCAGCGCTACTGGCGCGGTCCGGTCATGGCCGAGTTCGACGGCTTCACCTGGTCCCGCGCACGCGCCCAGGCCTACGACCGGCCACCGGTCGAATATTTCGGCGACCCGGTCTCCTATACCGTGACGCTGGAACCCACCTCCCAGCGCATGCTGTTCGCGCTCGACATGGTTCGCGTATGGCCGGCGGACATGGCGCAGCAGTCCTGGGACTACCAGTTGTGGACCCGCAACCGCATCGACGCGGTGATCCAGTATCGCGCCGAGTCGTACCCGAACTACCGCGCAGGCGCCGACCTCGGCAAGGCGCTGCGCAACCGCGAACTGCAACTGCCGCCCGAGCGCAATCCGCAGGCGCGCGCCCTGGCCGTACGCATGCGCGACGCGACGGACAGCGATGAATCCTACGTCCAGGCCGTGCTGCGGATGTACCGGGAGCAGGAGTTCTACTACACGCTGACGCCTCCTCGCCTGCAGCGAGACTCGGTCGACGACTTCCTGTTCAACACGCGGCGCGGCTTCTGCGGGCACTTCGCCTCGTCGTTCACGACGCTCATGCGCGCCGCGGGCATACCGGCGCGGGTCGTCGGCGGATACCAGGGCGGCGACTGGAACCCGCTGGGCGGCTACCTGATAGTCCGCCAGTCGCACGCGCACGCCTGGTCCGAGATCTGGCTGCCGGGACGCGGCTGGACGCGCGTCGACCCCACCGCCGCGGTCGCCCCCGAACGCGTCGAGCAGGGGCTCGCCGCCGCGCTGCCGGAGAACGAACCCGTTGCGGGACGGCTGCTGCGGCGTTCCGACCTGCTGTGGCAGGCCCGCCTCGCCTGGGACAACGTCAACGCGCGCTGGAACGACTGGATCGTCCGCTACTCCAGCGAGTCGCAGGAGCGGATGCTCGAGTCGCTCGGCTTCGAGCAGCCGGACTGGCGCCAGCTGGGGATGCTGATGGGCGCCGGGCTCGCGCTGGCCTTCGTGGCGCTGTCGGCCTGGCTCGCCTGGGAGTTCCGGCCGAGGGCGGCCGATGCCGCCACCCGCAGCTACCGCGCGTTCACGTCGCGCCTGGCGCGCCGTGGCATCCAGCGCGCAGCGTACGAAGCGCCGCGCGCTTTCCTGCTGAGGGTCCGCCAGCTCCGCCCGGACCTTCAGCAGCAGGCTTCGGCGATCACCGAGCTGTACCTGCGGCTGCGCTACGCGCCGGCGCCGGAACCCGGCGATCTGACCCGCCTGCGCGCGCTCGTCAGGCGCTTCCGGCCGTGAACACCGGTATCTGGATGGTCCTGGCGGCCGCCGCGCTGATCATCGCGTGGGTCGTCGCCGAGCCGGCCATGCGCGCAAGGCGCCGCCGCCACCACCGACGGCTGCAGCTCGACGAAGCCGACCGGATGTACCTGCGCCGCCGGGTACCCCTGTATCGCCGCATGCCGGAGCCCGAACGGCAGCGCCTGGACGGACTGGTGCGCGTCTTCCTGGAGGAGAAGGAATTCGTTGGCTGCCAGGGCCTGCAGGTGACGCGGCACATGCGCCTCGCGGTGGCTGCGCAGGCCTGCCTGCTGGTTCTCGGCCGCGATGAGCACGTCTATGACGCCCTGCGCTCGATCCTGGTCTATCCGGGCCAGTTCGTGGTGCCCGAACAGTGGCACGACGAGGACGGCGTGGTCACCCAGGAGGAGCGCATCCTGTCCGGCCAGGCCTGGGACGTAAGCCGGATCATCCTCTCCTGGGAGGACGTCGAGGCACGCGCCGCAGGTGCCGAAGCGTACAACGTCGTCATCCACGAGTTCGCGCACTACCTTGACCATGAAGGCGGCGGGCTGGACGGCGCGCCGGCCCTCGACGGCCGGACCGCGCACGCGCGCTGGGCCGCGACCTTTGCGGAAGCCTTCGCCGCCCTGCGCGACGCGGTCGAGCGGGGGACCCCGACCTTTCTCGATCCCTATGCCGCCGAGGATGAGGCCGAGTTCTTTGCCGTGTGCAGCGAGGCGTTCTTCGAGGCGCCGGCGCAGCTGCGCGAGCATCACGCCGCGCTCTACGCCCAGCTCGCTTCCTACTACCGCCTGGACCCGGCGGCCTGGCCGGAGCCGGCAGCGGCGTCGGGTCCGGGCGCGCGGGCCCGCTGAACGCCGGACGCGGTCGCCTCCTCAGCCTGCCCCGGCCTGGCGCCTTTCGATACGTTGGGCCCGCCACAGCAGGGCGCCGCCCGCGACAAACAACAGCAGCACCGACAGGATGCCGGCCCGGGTGCTCCCGGTCACCAGCGCGGTGACGCCGACCAGCAGGGGACCGAGCACCGCGGCGAACTTGCCCATCATGTTGTAGAAGCCGAAGAACTCGCCCTGCTTGCCCGCGGGAACCAGCGCGCCGAAGTACGACCTCGACAGCGACTGCACCCCCCCCTGCACCAGGCCGATGGTGACCGCGAGCGCGTAGAACTCCCAGGTGCTGTCCATGCGGTAGGCGCCGACGGTTGCCCCGGCATAGATGGCCAGCCCGATGAAGATGCCGTTCGCCGCGCCGATCCTGGAGCCGAGCCAGCCGAATGCCAGCGCCGCCGGGAAGGCCACGAACTGGGTGATGAGGAGCGCGGCGATCAGGCTCTCCTGCGGGAAGCCGATCGAGAGCCCGTAGTCGACCGCCATCTTGATGACCGTGTTGACGCCGTCGATGTAGAGCCAGTAGGCGAACAGGAACCACACCAGCGGCCGGTAGGCGCGTATGTGCGTGACCGTCGCGCCGAGCTCCTGCCAGCCGGCGCGGGCGGCCGCCATGATGCCCAGCGGTCGCTCGGGACCCTTCTCGCGGACGAATAGGACGACAGGCAGCGAAAAGACCAGCCACCAGGCGGCCACGGTCAGGAATGACAGGCGGACCGCGTCGCTGGCGAGTTCGATACCGAACCACTGTGGATTGAGCGTCATCAGGACGTTGACGGCGAACAGCAGGCCCCCGCCGATGTACCCGAGCGAATAGCCGTAGGCCGATACCAGGTCGAGCTCCTCCCTCGCCGCGACGTCCAGCAGCAGCGAATCGCAGAAGGTCACGCCGCTCCAGAAGCCGAGCGAGGCCAGCCCATAGAGGATCGCCGCCAGCTGCCAGTGCCCCGCCTCCACCAGGTACAGCCCGCCGGTTGCCGCGGCGCCCAGCACCGTGGCAAGCGCCAGCAGCCGAACCCGGGATCCGCTGCGATCGGCGATGGCGCCCAGCAACGGGGCGAGCAAGGCGATGGCCAGGCTCGCGGCCCCGTTCGCCAGGCCAAGACGGAAGGTGCTGACGGAGACGTCGACGCCGACGCTCCAGAACTGCTTGAAGAAGATCGGGAAGAACCCCGCCATGACCGTCGTCGCAAAGGCGGAGTTGGCCCAGTCGTACAGGGCCCAGGCGATCACCGGCTTGCGCTTGAGGGCGGACTTCACCTCATCGACCTCGGCCAAAGCAGGGGTGCCCGGCAAACGCCTGTCCCCTCCGGGGGACAGGCCTGTTCCGGGCACCTGGTGGATCAAGCCGCATGCGCAAGGTGCTCGCGGGTCTCGCGGAAGCTGACATCCGGGGCGCGCTCCATGGCGAGCTCCAGGTTGATGCGCGACGGCGCCAGGTAAACCAGCTGTCCCGCATGGTCCAGGCCCAGGTTGTCGTAAGCCCGGCTGCGGAACTCCTCGAGCTTCCTCGGATCCGCGCAATGGACCCAGCGCGCCGTGGCGACGTTGACGGGCTCGAACGCGCACTGGACGCCGTATTCGTCCGCCAGCCTGAAGGCCACGACGTCGAACTGCAGCTGGCCCACCGCGCCGAGGATCAGGTCGTTGTTTCGAAGCGGCCTGAAGAGCTGCGTGGCGCCCTCCTCGCAGAGCTGGTCGAGACCCTTCTGCAGCGCCTTCATCCGCAGCGGGTCCTTCAGCACGGCGCGGCGGAATATCTCCGGGGCGAAGTTCGGAATGCCCGTGAACATGATCGACTCGCCCTCGGTGAAGGTATCGCCGATGTTGATCGTTCCATGGTTATGCAGGCCGATGATGTCGCCGGCGAACGCCTCCTCGGCACGCTCGCGGTCCGACGCCATGAAGGTCAGCGCGTCGGCGACGCGGACCTCCTTGCCGAGGCGCACGTGCCTGAGGCGCATGCCGCGCGCGTAGCGGCCCGAGCAGATCCGCATGAAGGCGATACGGTCCCGGTGGGCCGGGTCCATGTTGGCCTGGATCTTGAAGACGAAGCCGGTCAGCGCCCGCTCGGTCGCCCCGACTTCGCGGCCGGTGGTCTGTCGTGGCCGCGGCGAGGGGGCATGCTCCACGAAAAATGACAGCAGTTCCTCGACGCCGAAGTTGCTGATCGCCGAGCCGAAGAAGACGGGCGTCTGGCCCGCGGCGAGATACCGGCCGGCATCGAAGGCGGGCGCGGCGCCCTTCACCAGCGCGACCTCCTCGCGGAAGGAGGCCGCCTGGTCACCGAGGAACCCGTCGGCCTCGGCGGAGTCGAGGCCCTCGATGATCAGGTTGCGGCCGACACGCCCCGATTCAGCGGCGTCGTAAGCGTAGATCCGGTCCTCGAGCAGGTGGTAGATGCCCTTCAGCGCCCGGCCCATGCCGATCGGCCAGGTAATCGGCGCACAGACGACTCCCAGCACCTTCTCGATCTCGTCGAGCAGCTCCATCGGCTCGCGTCCCTCGCGGTCGAGCTTGTTGATGAAGG
>DATHZW010000283.1:0-2909 GCA_035458405.1 Steroidobacteraceae bacterium
AAACCGGGGATGATGCCCACGATCATGCCGATCATCACGCCGAGGAACAGGTAGACGAGGTTGAGCGGCGACACCGCGACCGAAAAGCCGAGCAGCAGGTTGGCGAACAGGTCCATCAGAACGGCAGCAGCCCGCGCGGCACGGCGGCGTTCAGCCAGACGCGGAACAGCAGATAGATCGCGAGCGGCAGCAGCACCGCGAGCAGCGCGTTCTGCATGCTGCGCCGGCGGTTGAGGTACGCCAGGGCCGTCGCGATGTAGGCGATCATCGACAGCAGTCCGCCCAGCACGTCGAGGGCGGCGACGAACAGCCCCGAGAGCAGCGCCAGCACCAGGGTGACGCGCCAGTGCCGGGACAAGCGCTCGCGCGAGCCGTCAAGCAGCTCGGCGACGAGGCTCCAGGCGCACAGGGCGACCAGCGTTACGCCGATGAAGCGCGGGAAGAAACCCGGACCGAGCCGTCCGGCCGAGGACAGCCAGGCGAGCTCGGCGAAAGCGATCCAGGTATAGCCACCGGCGAGCAGCAGGATGCCGGCGAGGAACCCCGCGCGCATGGTGCAGCCGGGGTCGCGGCTACTTGATGGCGCCCGATTTCCTCAGGATGTCGGCAAAGACGCCCTGGGTCTTCTGCAGGAAGGTACGGAAATCCTCGCCGTAGAGCACGTTCTCGGTGAGGAGCTGCTTGTCGATGTAGGCCTTCCATTCGGGCGTGGCGACCACCTTCTTCATGGTCGCGATCCACCAGTCCTGGGCTTGCTTGGGCACGTCGGGCGGCAGGACCAGCCCGCGCGGCAGCGAGATGCCGATGTCGTAGCCCAGCTCGGCGAAGGTGGGCACCGTGCCGAGCGCCGCCGGCGTGCTCTTGCCGCTGAAGGCGAGCGCCCGCATGTCGCCCGATTGCAGCAGGCCGAGTACCTCGCCCGGGTTCGACATCGCCGCGTCGAGCGAATTGGACAGCAGCGCCGTGATCAGCTCGCCCTGCTTGTTGAACGAGACGTAGTTGAAGGTGAAGCCGGCCTTCTCCGACACCAGCTTTGGCACGATGAAGTCGATGTTGACGGCGCCGATGCCGCCGATCGACGGCGGCTTGGCCTTGGCCGCGGCGATGAACTCCGCCAGGGTCTTGATCTTCGAATCCTTGCTCACCAGCAGCAGCATGTCGTCGGAGGCGAGCAGGGCCACCGGCGTGAAGCTCCCGGGCTGCCAGGGCGTGTTGGCCTGCAGCGGCGTGGTAATGAAGCTGCCGCTGGTGGTGGAGACGTGGTAGGGGTTGCCCTTCTGCGCGAACAGGAACCCCCAGCCCTTGGCGCCGCTGCCGCCGGGCTTGTTGTCGGCGACGATGGTCTCGGGGTAGAGCTTGTACTTCTCCAGGATCGAGATCAGGGTGCGCGACATGATGTCGTTGCCGCCTCCCGGCCCGAAGGCGATGGTCCAGTCCAGGCGCTTGGACGGGTAGCTGTCCTGCGATTGGGCCGGGGATACGGCCAAGACCAGCGCGGCGGCCGCCGCCAGCGCGCCGAGGCATTTCGTCGTTCTCATGGTGGTTCTCCTCCTCCTCCTGCGCTAGTCTCCCACATCTTCCGGAAAAAAGGACGGGGAGCATCATGGGCGCTGCGGACGCTGGGCAGGATCTGCTGTACGAGGTGCGCGACGGCATCGCGCGGGTGACCTTCAACCGCCCGCAGGCGCGCAATGCCTTGACCTTCGCCATGTACGACCGCCTGGCGGAGATCTGCGCCGAGGCCGACAAAGACCGCTCGATCAAGGCGATGCTGCTGACCGGCGCCGGGGAGAAGGCCTTTGCCGCCGGCACCGACATCTCCCAGTTCCGCGCCTTCGACAAGCCCCAGGACGCCCTTGACTACGAGGCGCGCATCGACCGGGTGCTCGGCGCGCTCGAGCGCTGCCGCGTGCCGACGGTAGCCGCGATCCGCGGCGCCTGCACCGGGGGCGGTGCCGGCATCGCGGTGTGCTGCGACCTGCGCATCGCCGGCACCAGCCTGCGCACGGGCTTTCCCGTGGCGCGCACCCTCGGCAACTGCCTGTCCAGCGGCAACTACGCGCGGCTTGCCGCGCTGATCGGCCCGGCGCGCGTGAAGGACATGATCTTCCGCGCGCGGCTGCTCGAGGCGCCGGAAGCGCTTGCCATCGGCCTGGTCACCGAGGTGGTGGATGACGCGCAGGTGATGGCGCGCGCCGAGGAGGTGACGCAGCTGGTCGCCAGCCAGGCGCCGCTCACGCTGCAGGCGACCAAGGAGTCGCTGCTGCGCCTGCGCCCGTCGCTCGCCAAGGGCGAAGGCGACGACCTGATCCTGATGTGCTACATGAGCCAGGATTTCCGCGAGGGCATGCAGGCGTTCCTGGAGAAGCGCGCGCCGCAGTGGAAAGGCCGGTAATGGGCGCCGTCTTCAAGTACGTGCTGCCGGTCGAGGAAACGCACTGGAAGGTCCAGGGGGCGTCCGAGACCGCCTTTACCTGGAACTACGACACGCGGAGCGAAGAGCTGCTGCGGCTGTACTCCAAAGGCAAGCAGCAGCAGTGGGACGCCGAGAAGCGCATCGACTGGTCGCAGGATGTGGACCCCGACGATCCGATGCAGATCGCCGAGGAGATGATGCCGCTCTACGGCACGCCGCTGTACCAGCGCCTGTCGGCGCGCCAGATATCGGACCTGCGCTACCACAGCCAGGTGCACAACCTGTCGCAGTTCCTGCACGGCGAGCAGGGGGCCCTGGTGTGCTCGGCGCGCATCGTGCAGGACGCGCCGACGCTGGAATCGAAGTTCTACGCCGCCACCCAGGTGATGGACGAGGCGCGCCACGTCGAGGCCTACCGGCGGCTGCTGAAGGAGAAATTCCGCTTCGTCTACCCGATCTCGCCGCCGCTCAAGCGCCTGCTCGAGCAGGCGCT
>DATHZW010000284.1:0-2731 GCA_035458405.1 Steroidobacteraceae bacterium
GCTGCACCACGCCGATCGACCGGTACAGCGTCGGCAGCGACCTGTTCGAACCCGGCGGACGGGACGTGCTGGTCATCGGCAGTTACCAGGACTTCGCCGTGCTGGAACCGCAACGGATCATTTCCGTGCACAAGACCGGCCTCGAGGTCCTGGACGCCAGCGGCAGGCCGGCGCCGGAGCAGGCTCTGGATACCGCGTTGGTGACGTCAGCCATCGAGCAGAACAGCCGCTTCCGCCTCGGCGGCGGCCCGGGCGGCTGAGCGTTCGCCGCAGCGGTTGGCAAGTCCTCGCCAATGCATGATCATCGACCTGCCGTGCCTCCGGGGCACGAGGTTTCGCAACGCGGGAGTGGATGATGTCAGAGATTCTCGTACCGGTTTCTTTCGGCGAATTGCTCGACAAGATGGCGATCCTGGAAATCAAGTGCGAGCGAATCCGCGACGCTGCCAAGCTCGCCAACGTCCAGCGCGAGCTGGATGCGCTCAACCGCAGCTGGGCCGCACATCCGGCGGCTGCCATCGACATCCGCGAACTGAAGGCGCGGCTCAAGGCGATCAACGGGTTGCTCTGGGACATCGAGGACGACATCCGCGACAAGGAACGCGCCGGCGAATTCGAGGACGAGTTCGTGCGCCTGGCGCGTGCGGTCTACGTCACCAATGACGAGCGGGCCCGGGTCAAGAAGGACATCAACCTGAAGCTGGGTTCGGCCTATGTCGAGGAGAAGTCCTACGCGGACTACGGCCCGCCGGCCTGACCGCCGGCCCGTGACTGCCGCAGCGCGCAGAACTCGTCGAATCTGCGGATGGCGTCGTCGGCGCGGATCAGGTCCATGACGCCCGGCCTCTCGATGCGTTGCCCCCAGCGCAGCTCCTTTGCCGGCCTGTGCATGAACCGCTCCGCCGCCTCGGCATAGCGATTGACGGTCCAGCGGCGGTCCGAGTAGGGGCCCGACCGCTCCGCATCGGTGCAGGCGTACAGCCCCAGCACCGGGGTCCCGACCGCGTTGGCGACGTGCACCGGACCTGCGTCCGGGCCGGCCACCAGATCGGCCCGTGCCAGCAGGGCGATCATCTGCTTGAGCGTGTCCTTGCCTACCAGGTCGACCACCGGCCCGTCGCAGCGCGCGATGATCGCATCGCTGACCCGCCGCTCCAGCTCGCTGCCACCGCCGCTGAGGACGACGCGCCAGCCCCTTGCCATCGCGTGGCTCGCCAGCGCGGCGTAGCCGTCCACGTTCCAGTTGCGCAGCGGGTGGCTCGAGCAGGGTGAAATCACCAGGGTATCGCCCTCCTCCGGCCACTGCGCCCGCGCCCAGTCCACCGCCTCCGTCGGCACCGGAAGATTCCATTCGACCGGACCCGGCGCTATCCCGAGAGGCGGCAGGAACTGCTGGAACGCGTCCAGGACGTGATGCCCGTCGGGCGCAATGCGCTCGTTGATGAACAGGCCATGCCCCTCCTTGCTGCGGCGCCTGTCGTAACCGATGCGACGCCTGGCGGGAATGAAGGACGACAGCAGGTTGGCCCGCAGCGCCAGCTGCATGTGCAGCAGCACGTCGTAGCGGCGCCCGCGCATCCTCTCGCGGAAATCACGCAGCGAGGCCCATCCGCCGCGCTTGTCGTAGACGACCAACTCGACTCCGCCCAGCCCCTCCAGCAGGCGCGACTCGCCCTTGCCGATCACCCAGGTCAGCCTGCACTCCGGGAGCTGCGACTGGATGCGACGAATGACCGGCAGGACGTGGGTCGCATCGCCCAGCGCCGAGAGGCGCAGGATGCATAGCGATCGAGGCGCAATCCAGGGCTTCTCCGGCACTTGTCCCATCTACTCCCGCGGTCGCCGGCCCCGTGGTGCCGGATCGCCGACAGTAACAGCAGCGCGGTACCGGCACCAAACCCCGGGGGGAGGCGGCCAGTCCCCGGGCGCCCGCGAAGGGATCGCCAACCGGCCATACCACCCCGGGCGGACCCTGGCGCGCTGCGGATATACTCCGCCCACCATTGGCCCGGGCAGCCACCGTGAACCAGAACGACAAGCCGATCGACGAGCCATCTTCCAATGCCGCCGACCATCCGATCTTCGTGGATGGCTTCAAGGGCAGCGCCGAGGAAATCGAGCGTCAATGGTTCGAAAAGGTCTACACCGGTCGCGGCGACCGCATGCGCCAGCTTACCTGGCGGGCAGTGTTGATGGGCACGGTGCTCGGCGGCGTCCTGTCGCTGACCAACCTCTACATCGGCCTGAAGGCCGGATGGGGATTCGGCGTCGCCATCACGGCCTGCATCGTGTCGTACGCGTCCTGGAGCTTTTTCCAGCGCATCGGGCTTGCGCGCACGCCGATGACGATTCTCGAGAACAACTGCATGCAGTCCACCGCCAGCGCGGCGGGCTACGGAACCGGCAGCACGCTCGTGTCGGCCTTCTCGGCGCTGATCATGATCAACGGCACCTCCCTGCCCCTGGGCGAGATGCTGGCCTGGGTATTCGTGCTCGCCGTGCTGGGCGTGACCATGGCCATCCCGATGAAACGGCAGATGATCAACGTGGAGCAGTTGCGCTTTCCCACGGGTATCGCGGCGGCGGTGACCCTGCGCACGCTGTATTCCGAGGGCAAGAGCGCCGCGCGTTCGGCACGCGCCCTGGGAGTCGGCGGCGTGGTTGCCGCCATCAGCCAGTTCTGGATGGGTGGCATGCACCTGCTCGGCAGCAGCTTTTCGCAGTACAGCCT
>DATHZW010000285.1:0-2664 GCA_035458405.1 Steroidobacteraceae bacterium
GTTCCCGCCCGGGGATCCGCAGGTTGGACACGGAGAACCCGGCCAGGCCCGCCTTCGGCTTGCCGCCGCGGCCGGTCGCGCCCTCGTCGCGGATCTCCCCGCCGGAGCCCGTGGCGGCGCCGGGAAACGGCGAGATCGCCGTCGGGTGGTTGTGGGTCTCCACCTTCATCAGGATGTCGAGCGGCTCCTCGACGTAGTGGTACTCGCCGCTGCCCGGGTCCGGGAAGAAGCGGGCCCCCACGGGGCCCTCCATCACGGCGGCGTTGTCCTTGTACGCCGACAGCACCCCCTGCGGGCTGCGGGCGTGCGTGTTGCGGATCATCGCGAACAGCGACTTCGGCTGGGCGACGCCGTCGACGACCCAGTCGGCGTTGAAGATCTTGTGGCGGCAGTGCTCGCTGTTCGCCTGCGCGAACATCATGATCTCGACGTCGGTCGGGTCGCGGCCCAGGCGGGCATAGGCCTCGAGCAGGTAGTCGATCTCGTCGCCGGACAACGCCAGGCCCATGTCGACGTTGGCCTGCTCCAGCGCCTCGCGCCCGCCGGTCGCGAGCGGGATGTGCCCGAGCGGCCGGGGATCGTGGCTGGCAAACAGCCGCGATGCGTCCGCGCTGGACAGCATCGGCGCTTCGGTCATCCGGTCGTACAGCGGTACGGCCAGCGCGAGCACTTCTGCGTCCGCCAGTTCACCGTCCATCTCGAGGTGGTAGGCGATGCCGCGCTCGATGCGACGGATCCGGGCGAGCCCGCAGACATGGGCGATGTCCGTCGCCTTGGACGACCAGGGCGAGATCGTCCCGGGGCGCGGCACGACCAGGATCCGCCTGCCGGCCGCCGTGCCGGCGTCGAGTTGCGGCCCGTAGGTCAGCAGGCGCTCGAGCGTGTCGCGCTGGCCCGGCTCGAGCGGCGCCGACAGCTCCACCACGTGCAGGAAGCGCGCGGACAGGCCCCTCACCCGCGGGTCGCGGGCCCGCAGCGTGGCCACGAGCTTGTCGAGCCTGAACCGGGAGAGCGCGGCGGCGCCGGTGAATTCGAGGATCATCGCGTCAGCAGCCGCCTCGCCTTGTCAGCGCGGCGCTCAGCGCTTGGCGCCGGGGTCGCCGCCCGCAGGGAAGATCGGCACGGGAAACTGCGCGACATTGCTGCCCTCGTAGGCGCTGATCTTGCTGACGCCCTGCTTGCGGACCTGGTCGATCCGCAGGATGGAGTGCAGCGGCAGGTAGGTGCGCTTGACCCCCTCGAACTCGGACTTGATCTTCTCCTCGGCCGGGTCGACCACCACCGTGCTGCGCTCGCCGAAAACCAGCTCCTCGACCTCGATGAAGCCGAAAAGGTCCCCGTGAGCCACGTGGCGGGCGTAGATTTCGTAAATCTTGCCCTGGTTGACGAACAGGACCTTGAAAATGTGACTTGAAGCCATTGGGGTGCCGGGGGTCGACGGATAAGGTGAAGCGATTATTATAGGCGCCTTGAGGGGCGCGCGGGCCCCGATGACCGGGCAGTGATCTGGGTGTGGCGTTGAAATGGCCGTCACCCTGCCGCTGAGCGGAATGCGGCGGCCGAACTCGGGACGCAGGACCATGGCGCTCAGGCTGAGCATCGTAAGTGGCGATGTCGAGGACAGCGGCAATCGCAGTCGGTGGACCTTCGGAGTCAACGGAGGCCGGATCGGCCGTGCGCCCGACAATGACTGGGTGCTGGTCGATCCCGAGCGTTTCCTGTCCTCCCACCACGCCGAGGTCGAACACCGCACCGGCGAGTGGTGGATCGCCGATACCAGCACCAACGGCACCTTCATCAACGGCAGCCCCCGGCCGCTCGGCCGGGGCGGCCGGCACCGCATCGCCGACGGCGACCGGATCCGCGTCGGCTCGCTCGAGCTGGTCGCCGAGATCTCCGGGGGCAACGACTTCCTGCCCGACGAGGACTTCGACCTGTCCGAGACCGCACTCGACAGCTCGTTCGAGGTGAAGTCGCTGCTCTCGAACGAGCCGCGCTCCGGCAAGCTGCAGGCAGCCGACGCCTATGGCCAACCGCTGCCCGGCCCGGCCAGGGCCGCCGGGCCGACCGCCGATCGAGCCAGGAATGTGCCGGGAAAGGTGCCGGCTGCAACGCCGCCGCCGAAGCCGCAACCCGCCACCCAGGCCCCGACGCCGGGGGCGGCCGGGCGCGATACCTGGCCCGGCCTCGCCGCCTTCTGCGAGGGCGCCGGCATCGACCCGCTGTCGCTGCCGGCCGCCCAGCGCAAGGACCTGTTGCGGGAAGCGGGCCAGGCCATGCGCGAGATGATGCTGGGCCTGATGGAACTGGCGCGGGCGCGCGCCGAGTTCACGCGCGAAGTCGGCATCAGCAGCGCCGGTCGCCAGCGGGACGCCACCAGCCCGCTGATGCAGGTTCGCGCCGTCGAGGAGGCGCTGACGCAACTGCTGGCGGGCGCCGGCGGCAATCGGGCGGTCGATGAAGTCCGTACCCAGTTCGCCAAGACCCGCCACCACCAGCAGGCCATGCTGGTCGCGCTGCGCGAGGCGCTGACGGCGACGCTCGGCAGCCTCGATCCGGAGGAGATGGAGGAGCAGTTCGGCGGCGCATCACGCGGACCGCCCAGCACCGAGGCGCAGGCGCGCTACTGGAAGCTGTACCGCGACACGTTTCGCTCGCTGGCCG
>DATHZW010000286.1:0-5635 GCA_035458405.1 Steroidobacteraceae bacterium
TCCCGTGCGCGGCAGACGGACTCCGCATAGGCGACGTGCGGCCCGGCGGCGAGGCCGCCCGAGAGTTCGACGGCGGCCCGGTAATGGACGCCTGCCCGTTCGGCGGGATCGCCCTCCTCGCCGGCGCGGACCATTTCCCAGGTGATCATGAAGCTGTGGAGGGCGCCGCCGTCGAAGCCGGGATCCAGCGCGAGGGCCCGGTCCGCCAGCGCCTCGACGCGTGGCAGGTCGCTGACCAGGGACGGATCGTCCTTGGCCAGGCCGATGGCGGCCCCCCAGGACGCTGCAGTCCAGTAGAGGAATTCAACGTCGCGCCTGTCCGTCTGCCGAAGGGCTGCCGCCGGGTCCTCGCGGAACCGCTGCGCAAATCCGGGGCGGCCCAGCGCCAGGCCCCGAAGCCCATAGTCGCGGGCCCTGAGGTACAGGCGGCGTGCGCGGTCCTTCTCCATCCAGGAGCGCTGGAGGTCGGTCTGTTCCAGCCGTTCCGCGGGCAGCTGTACGAAGCCGTAGGCGTACTGCGTGTAGCCGCTGGCTGCCGCAGACAGCATGCCGCGGTGCTCCGGGCTCTGCGCCAGCAGGCTCTCGATCAGCTTCAGCCCGAAGGGCAGGGCGGCACCGACCAGCTCGGGGTCGTCGTCGGTAGCGTAGGTTCCGCCGCCGCCGGCCAGCGCGTCGCCCACCTTGTCGACGGCGAGGCGATTGATGGAACAGCCCGAAGCCGTGGTGGCGCAGATCACCAGCGTTATGCAGCTGCGAATCCCTTTCATGGCCGTTTGCCCTCCCGTGTTCCTGCTGCCTGCTTCACGGCGCCTCGATGCACCCGCTGCGCGTCGCGCAGGCTCGTCAGGGATCTCCGGGAGCGAAGCCGATCTGGCCGTAGGGGTTGGATCCCCAGCAGGCGAGGGCGCCGTCGGTCGCGATACCGCAGGTCGCCACGCCGCCCGCGCTCAACTGCTGGTAACGCAGGCCGCCGGCGACCGGGACCGGGCTCACGCGATCCACCAGCGTGCCGTCGCCGATCGCTCCCCCCAGGTTGTTTCCCCAGCACCAGGCCGCGCGGTCGTCGTCCAGCGCGCAGGTGTGCATGAAGCCGGCGGAGATGGCGACGTAGCGGCGGGCGCCGTCCACGGCCTGGGGCACCCTGGCGCCCTGAACCGGTGCGCTGCTGCCGACGCTGGCGGCAAAGCCCCAGCACCACGCGAGGCCGTCCGTGTCGAGGGCGCAGGCGTGTTGCCCGCCGACGGCGAGCGCCGAGTAGCGGCGGGCGCCGGCGACCAGCGCCGGCACCAGGCTCGCGCCGGAGACCCCGGTCCCGAGCTTGCCGTAGGTGTTCTGCCCCCAGCAGTAGATCTCCCCGCTTTCGGTCAGGGCACAGCCGAAGCCCTGGCCGACGCCGATCGCCTGCATCGGCAGGTTGGTCGCGATCGGGGTCGGTGTCGGCGCCGCGTCCCGCGTCCCGTTGCCGTTCTGTCCGTCCTGGCCGATTCCCCAGCAATGACCCTGGCCGTCTGTCCCGATTGCACAGGTGTTGTACGCCGCGTTGCCATGGCTGATCGCGCGAAACCGCTGCGCCGTCGCCGCGCGGACGGGTACCGGGCTGTCGACGCGCAGGCCGTCACCGAGCTGGCCACCTTGGCCAAACCCCCAGCAGTGGGCTTCGCCCTCGGCCGTCAGGCCACAGGAGTGGCGCAGGTCGAGCCCGAGCTGGCTGTAGCGCGCGGTGCCCTCGACGCCGAGCGGTGTCGGGCTGCAGGGATACGCTCCGCCCTTGCAGCGCTGCATCGGCGCCGATGTCCCGAGCTGGCCGTCTGCGTTGTCGCCCATGCAGTAGTTGCGGCCGTCGGCGGCGAGGCCGCAGGTGTGGTGGTAGCCGAGTTCGATGCGGGTGAACGAGACGGGCAGCGCAGGCTTGAACGGCGTGGTCCTGACGTCGGCTGGCGGCCTGCCGGCTTCGCCAGGCGGGCCGCCCGGCCCGGACGTCCCGCCACAGCCGCCGAGGGCGAGGCTGGAAGCGACCAGCAGCACGAGTGTCCACTTCATGACGTCCGTCCTTTGTTCGCGTGTGGCTACGTCGTCAAGGAACCTGTCTCTTCGCGCGTCCGGCTGCCGGGACGCCGCGAATCTGCTGCTCAGGGAGCCGGCTCGAGCAGACTGTGGGCGCCGATCGTCAATATGTGCAACTTTTCGTAAAGAAGTTTCCCCGGATTAGACGAGAGGTATCGAAATACGATACGTTGTTGTTGGATCCCAACACGGGTCGCGCAACGGGGAGTGAGCGACATGCGCCGACACGACACGCTGATCGACGAACTGAAACGGGTGTTGCGTGAGGCGAGGACAACCTATGCGGACGTTGCGGCCGCGCTCGGGCTCAGCGAGGCGAGCGTGAAGCGCATGTTCGCCACGGGCCGCTTCACGCTGGAGCGCTTCGAGCAGGCCTGCAACGTGGCGGGTGTGGAAATTGCCGACCTGGTCGAACGGATCGCCGCCCGCAAGTCCATGGTCACGGAACTGACCGTGGAGCAGGAGGAGGAGCTGACGGCCGATCCCAAGCTCTTCCTGATGACCTACCTGACCTTCAACCGCTGGAGCATCGACGAGATCCTGAGGGTCTACAGCCTCACCGAGAAGGACGTCGACCAGCTGCTGGCCCGGCTCGACCAGCTGGGAGTCATCGAATTGCGTCCGGGCCGGCGCATTCGTTACCTGCTGACCCGGAATTTCTCCTGGCGCAAGGACGGGCCCATGCAGCGCTTCCTCGAGCGGAAGATCCTCCCCGAATTCTTCCAGTCCCGCTTCGACGAGCCGAATGCCGAGTTCCGGTTCTTCGCCGCCGCGCTTTCGCCGTCCTCCGCCGCACAGCTGCAGCGGTCGATCATGCGGCTGTTGCGCGAGTTCAACGAACTCGCAGAGCACGACACGGCGTTGCCAATGGACCAGCGGCAGGGTACGGCGGGTCTGCTGGCGCTGAGGCCCATGCACTTCACCGGCTTTGCGAGGTTGAAGCGCGGCGAGCCGCCAGCCAGCGACGGGCCGGGCTGAGTCCTGCGCGGCGGTCAGCCGGCCGCGCCGGCTTCCCTTTCGATGGCGCGCCAGCCGATGTCCCGTCGGTATTGCATCCCGGGCCAGTGGATGGCGCCGGCCAGCGCATAGGCCTGCGCCTGGGCCGACCGGACGGAGTCGCCGAGTCCCACGGCGCAGAGCACACGCCCGCCGGCGGTCAGCGCCCGGCCGTCGGCCGGCTGCGTGCCGGCGTGGAAGACCTTGCCTGGCAGCGCCGCAGCGGCGTCGAGGCCGTCGATGACGTCGCCCTTGCGGACCGCCTCGGGGTAGCCGGCGGCCGCCAGCACCACGCCGACGGCCGCCCGCGGGTCCCACTCGGCCCGGACTTCATCGAGGCGTCCGTCCAGCGCCGCCTCGCAGAGCCCGACGAGGTCGGAGCGCAGGCGCACCATGATCGGCTGCGTCTCCGGGTCGCCGAAGCGGCAATTGAACTCGAGGACGTTCGGCGTCCCGTCGGTCGCGATCATCAGCCCGGCGTAGAGGAAGCCGGTATACGGAGTGCCCTCCGCCGCAAGCCCGCGGACGGTCGGCCAGATGACCTCGCGCATGATGCGCTCGTGCATGGCGTCGGTGACCACCGGGGCGGGCGAATACGCGCCCATGCCGCCGGTGTTCGGCCCGGTGTCGCCGTCGCCGAGGCGCTTGTGGTCCTGCGAGGTGGCCAGCGGCAGGACATGCTCCCCGTCCACCATGACGATGAAGCTGGCTTCCTCGCCTTCCAGGAATTCCTCGACGACCACGGCCTCGCCGGCGGCGCCGAAGGCGCCCGCGAACATGCGCTCGATCGCCGCGACGGCCTCGTCTGCGCTGGCCGCGATGACCACGCCCTTGCCCGCGGCGAGTCCGTCGGCCTTGACCACGATGGGAGGGCGGCGCCCCCGGACGAACGCGGGATCGAAGTCCTGTCGCGTGAACCTGGCGTAGCCCGCCGTCGGGATGCCATGGCGGGCGAGAAATTCCTTGGTGAAGGACTTGCTGCCCTCGAGCCGGGCCGCCGCCCGGCGCGGGCCGAAGCAGCGCAGCCCCGCGGCGGCAAACGCATCGACGACGCCTGCCACCAGCGGCGCTTCCGGGCCGACGATGGTGAGTCCGACGTCCTCGTCGCGCGCCAGCGCCACGAGACCGGCCACGTCCTCGGCGGAGGTTGCGACGTTGCGGCACTTCGGCTCGGTGGCGGTGCCGGCGTTGCCGGGCGCGACCAGCACTTCACTCACGCGGGAAGACTGCGCGACCTTCCAGGCCAGCGCGTGTTCACGCCCGCCGCCGCCGATGATGAGGACCTTCATGCGCCTGCTCCGCTCGCCCTAGTGCCTGAAGTGGCGCATGCCGGTGAAGACCATGGCCATCCCGTGTTCGTCCGCCGCGGCGATCACCTCGGAGTCGCGCATCGAGCCGCCGGGCTGGATCACCGCCCGGATGCCGAACTCCGCGGCGACGTCGAGGCCGTCGCGGAACGGGAAGAACGCGTCGGAGGCCATCACCGCGCCCTCGATGTCCAGGCCTTCCTCGCGGGCCTTCATGGCGGCAATGCGGCTGGACACGACCCGGCTCATCTGGCCGGCGCCGACGCCGAGGGTCATCCGTCCGCGCGCATAGACGATCGCGTTGGACTTGACGTACTTGCAGACCCGCCAGGCGAACAGCAGGTCCTGCGTCTCGTCGTCCGTCGGGGAGCGCCTGGTCACGACCCTGAGTCCGGCCGCCGCAATGCTGCCGGCGTCGTGCGACTGCAGCAGCAGTCCCCCGGCGACGCCACGCAGGTCGAGGCGCGAGCCTGCCTCCCGGCCGAGGTCGCCCGTCTCGAGTACCCGCAGGTTGGGCTTGCCGGCCAGCAGCGTCCTTGCCCCGGCCTGCACTTCCGGCGCAACGATGACTTCGACGAACTGCCGCTCCAGGATGGCCGCGGCCGTCGGCGCATCGAGAGGCCTGTTGAACGCGATGATCCCGCCGAAGGCCGAGGTCGGATCGGATCGATAGGCCCGGTCGTAGGCCTCGGCCGCTGTCGGCGCCAGGGCCACCCCGCAGGGATTGGCATGCTTGACGATGACGCAGGCCGGCTGCTCGAAGTGCCTGACGCATTCGAGCGCCGTGTCCGCGTCGGCGATGTTGTTGAAGGACAGCTCCTTGCCCTGCAGCTGCCGGGCCGTGGCCACGCTCGCCCCCGGCGCCGAGGGGTCTGCGTAGAAGGCGGCGGACTGATGCGGGTTCTCGCCGTAGCGCAGGTCGAGCTTCTTCTCGAAGTGCAGCACCAGCGTCTGCGGGTAGTTGGTGCCTGGCACCTCTTTCGCCAGATAGCTTGCGACCATCTCGTCATACGCTGCCGTATGCGCGAATGCCTTGGCGGCGAGGCGCTGCCGGGTGGCGAAGGACAGTCCCGCGCCGTCGCGAATCTCGTCGAGCGCGCGGCCGTAATCGGCGGGGTCGACGAGCACCGCCACGTGCGCATGGTTCTTGGCCGCGGCGCGCAGCATCGCCGGCCCGCCGATGTCGATGTTCTCGACGGCGTCGTCGTAGCTGCAGCCCGGCCTGGCGGTGGTCGCGGCAAACGGATAGAGGTTGACGACCAGCAGGT
>DATHZW010000287.1:0-8598 GCA_035458405.1 Steroidobacteraceae bacterium
TCGCCGATGCGCTGTCGGCCATCCTGCCGTCCATGGCGGCCGACTCGAGCGTGATGGACTGGGACGGGGCCATGCTGAAGACGGGCACGGGGCCCTATACCTGCATGCCAACAAGCCCGAGCCAGGCGGCGGCCGGTCTCAAGTCGCCGATGTGCGTTGACGGACCGTGGACGGCCTGGGCCCATGCCTGGGAGAACCATGAGATTCCGACGATATCGGCGATCGGCGTGTCCTACATGCTCGCCGGCGACGGCGGTGCCAGCAACATCGACCCATACGCGACCGAAAAGACGGATGACAACGAGTGGATCGTCGAGGGTCCGCACATGATGATCCTCGTGCCCGACCCGGCGCTGCTCGAAGGCATCCCGACGGATCCTGCCAACGGCGGGCCGTACGTGATGTGGAAGGGAACGCCCTACGCGCACGTGATGGTGCCGATCGACATCCCGCCCAAGGCGGGCCCCGACGACCCGATCGCCGATGCGCTGTCGGCGGGAAGCGTGGCCATGGCCGCCAACTCCAAGGTCGTGGACTGGGACATGAAGACGCTCAAGGAAGGCACCGGCCCCTACACCTGCATGCCGACCCCGCCGATGCTCAAGGGTACTGCGCCCATGTGCATGGATGAGCCGTGGATGGCCTGGGCGCATGGCTGGATGACCAAGGGAGAGGTCGCCACCAAGACGCTGGGCATTTCCTACATGCTGGCCGGGGACGAGGGCGCGAGCAACATCGATCCCTACGCCGAAGGCCCGACCGACGACAACCAATGGGTGGTCGAAGGCCCGCACCTGATGCTGATCGTGCCCGATCCGGCGATGCTCGAAGGCATCCCGACGGACTTCAGCAGTGGCGGACCCTACGTGATGTGGAAGGGAACGCCCTACGCGCACGTGATGGTGCCCGTCGCCGACTGACCGACACCGAGGTGCCAGGCGCGTGCCTGGCACCTCCTTGCCGGATCACGCGTGGGCGTCGCTCCGGAAGAACAGGCGCTCGACGACCACGAAGAACAGGGGGATGAAGAAGATCCCCAGCGCCACGCCTGCGATCATGCCGCCCAGCACGCCAGTGCCGATCGCGCGTTGCGCGCCCGAGCCGGCGCCGCTCGCGAGCGCGAGCGGCAGGACGCCGAAGCCGAAGGCCAGCGAGGTCATCAGGATCGGGCGCAGCCGGATGCGCACCGCCTGCATGGTGGCGTCGACCAGGTCCATGCCGCGCTCCAGGTTGGTCTTCGCGAACTCGATGATCAGGATCGCGTTCTTGCTCGTCAGGCCCACCGTCGTAAGCATCGCGACCTGGAAGTAGATGTCGCGCTCGAGGCCGAACAGCGTACCGGCGAGCGTCGCGCCCAGGATGCCGAGCGGCGCAACGAGCAGCACGGCGGTCGGGATGGTCCAGCTCTCGTATAACGCGGCGAGGCACAGGAAGACGATCAGCAGCGACAGGGTATACAGCAGCGGCGTCTGCGCGCCGGCCTGGCGCTCCTGGTACGACACGGCGGTCCACTCCACGCCAAACCCCGCCGGCAGTTCCGCGGCCAGGCGCTCGACCTCGGCCATCGCGGCGCCCGTGCTCACGCCCGGCGCGCCCTGGCCGTTGATTTCCATCGCCGGCACGCCGTTGTACCGCTCGAGTCGCGGCGAGCCGTAGTCCCAGCGCGAGCTCCCGAAGGCCGCAAACGGCACCATCCGGCCCTGGCTGTTGCGCACCGACCAGAGGTTGAAGTCCTCGGGCGTCATCCTGAACGGCGCGTCGGCCTGGACGTACACGCGCTTGACGCGACCCCGGTCGACGAAGTCGTCGATGTACTGGCCGCCCCAGGCGGCCGACAGCGTGGCGTTGACGTCCGCGAGCGACAGGCCCAGCGCCGCCGCCTTTTCCTTGTCGATGTCGACGTGGAACTGCGGCGTGTCCTCCTGCCCGTTCGGCCGGACGTTCGCGAGCAGCTTGCTCTGCATCGCCGCTCCCAGGAACTGGTTGCGCGCGGCGACCAGCGCATCGTGACCGAGCCCGGCGTTGTCCTTGAGGTAGAAGGCGAAGCCGGAGGAGATTCCCAGCTCGGGCATCGCCGGCGGCACGAAGGAAAAGACGAAGGCGTCCTTGATCTGGCTCAAGGCGCCCATCGCCCGCTGCGCCACGGCATCCGCATGCAGCTTCGCCGGCTTGCGCTCGCTCCAGTCCTTGAGGTTGATCCAGGCCATGCCGTTGTTCTGGCCCTGGCCGCTGAAGCTGAAGCCCTGCACGCCGAAGACCGCCCGGACGGCATCGGTCTCGTTCTCGAGGAAATGCTGCTCGACCTTCGCGACCGACTGCAGGGTCCGCTGCTGGGTTGCGCCGACCGGCGCAATGACCTGGGTCATCAGGAAGCCCTGGTCCTCGCCCGGCAGGAAGGCGCTCGGCAGCCGCAGGAACAGCACGCCCATCACCACCACCAGCGCCCCGAAGAGGGCCATGAAGCGGCCGCTGCGGGCCAGGATGCCCCGCACGCTGGCCCGGTAGGACTCGCTGCCGCGCTCGAAGCTGCGGTTGAACCAGCGGAAGAATCCCCCGTGCTCGTGCCGCTCGCCCTTCCTGACGGGCTTCAGCAGCGTCGCGCACAGCGCCGGCGTGAGGACGAGCGCCACCATCACCGACAGCACCATCGCGGAAACGATCGTCGCCGAGAACTGCCGGTAAATGACCCCGGTCGAGCCGGGTATGAAGGCCATCGGCACGAACACCGCGGCGAGCACCAGGCCGATGCCGACCAGCGCGCCGGTGATCTGGTCCATCGACTTGCGCGTGGCCTCGAGCGGCGACAGGCCTTCCTCGCTCATCAGGCGCTCGACGTTCTCGACCACCACGATCGCGTCGTCGACCAGGAGGCCGATCGCCAGCACCATCGCGAACATGGTCAGCATGTTGATGGAGAAGCCGAGCGCAGCGAGCACGCCCAGGGTCCCCAGCAGCACGACCGGCACCGCGATCGTCGGGATCAGGGTCGCGCGGAAATTCTGCAGGAACAGGTACATCACCAGGAACACCAGCAGCACCGCCTCGGCCAGCGTCTCCAGGACGCCGCGTATCGAGGCGCGCACGAACGGCGTGGTGTCGAACGGCACCACGTATTCCAGGCCGGGCGGGAAATAGGGCTGCAGGCTGGCCAGTGCCGCCTCCACCCCGAGGGAGGTCTCCAGCGCGTTGGCGCCGGCCGCGAGGGAAACGGCCATGCCACTCGCGGGCTGGGCGTTGAAGCGGCTGATGAAATCGTAGCTTTCCGCGCCGAGTTCGACACGCGCGACGTCGCCGAGCTTGAGCAGGGAGCCGTCCGGGTTGCTGCGCACGATGATTTCGCGGAACTGCTGCGCCGTCTGCAGGCGCTCCTGCGCGCTGATCGTGGCGTTGAGCTGCTGGCCTTCCACCGCCGGCGTTCCGCCAAGCTGGCCGATCGTCACCTGCGCGTTCTGGGCCCGCACGGCGTCGATGATGTCGCCGACGGCGAGGCCGTAGGTCTCGAGCTTGCTCGGGTCCAGCCAGATGCGCATCGCGTACTTGGACCCGAACAGCTGCACGGTCCCCACGCCCGGGACCCGGCTGAGCGGATCGAGCAGCTTGTCGCCGACGTAGTCGGAGATGTCGTCGCGATTCATGCTGCCGTCCGTGGAGACGAACCCCACGACCATCAGGAAGCCGCTCCGCGACTTGGTGACGTTGACGCCCTGCCGCTGCACCTCCTGGGGCAGCAGCGGCATGGCCAGCTGCAGCTTGTTCTGCACCTGCACCTGCGCGATGTCCGGGTCGGTGCCGGTCTGGAACGTCAGGGTGATGGTTGCCCGGCCCGACGCCTCGCTGGTCGCGGACATGTAGATCAGGCCGTCGAGGCCCTTCATGTTCTGCTCGATGATCTGCGTCACCGAGTCCTCGACCACCCTGGCCGACGCGCCCGGATAGCTGGCGCCGATGGTCACCGACGGCGGCGCGATGTTCGGGTACATGGAGATCGGCAGCTGGGTGATGGCAAGGGCGCCCGCCAGCATGATGATGATCGCGATGACCCAGGCGAAGATAGGACGGTCGATGAAGAAGCGTGCCATGCCTGGGCCGGCTTATTGCTGCGGCGGCGCCGCGGCGGCCGGCGGCTGCGCGCCGGCCTCCACGGCCTGGACCGTCACGCCCGGCCGGATCTTCTGGAAGCCCTCCACGACGACCCGCTCGCCTGCGGCGAGGCCGTCCTCGACCAGCCACTTGTCACCGATGGCGCGGCTCACCTTGACCGCGCGCAACTCGATCCTGTCGTCCTCGCCCACCACCATCGCCGTGGGATCCCCCTGGGAGTTGCGCACGATGGCCTGCTGCGGCGCCAGCAGCGCGCCCTCGCGCACGGCACTGCCGATGACGGCGCGGACGTACATCCCCGGCAGCAGGAGGTTGTCGGGATTGGGAACCACGACCCGTATCCCGTAGCTGCCGGTGGTCGGATCGACGGTCACCTCGGAAAATGCCAGCCTGCCGTCGTGCCCGTAGCGCGTGCCGTCCTCGAGCAGGATGGTCACCGGCTGGTCCCGGGCGTCCTCGACCTTGCTGGCGGCAAGCTGCCTGCGCAGCTCGAGCAGTTCCGCACTGGACTGCGTGACGTCCACGTACATGGGATCGAGCTGCTGGACCTTCGCCAGGGGCGCCTCCTGGTTTGCGGTGACCAGCGCACCCTGCGTGACCGACGACTTGCCGATGCGGCCGCTGATCGGGGCGTTGACCCGCGTGTAGCGGAGGATCACCGCCTGCTTGTGCAAGGCTGCCTCCGCCGCGGCGAAGTCCGCCTCGGCCTGCCTGAGCGCGTCCACGGCGTTGTCGTTTTCCTGCTGGCTGACGAGGTTGCTGGCGACCAGCTCCGCGGACCGGCGGGCGCGGCTGCGGGCGGTGTCCAGCGCTGCCTGCGCACGGGCGACTTCCGCCCTGGCGCTCGCGTAGTCGGCCTGGTAGGTCGCGTCGTCAAGCTGGTAGAGCGGCTCCCCCGCCGTCACCATGCCGCCTTCCGTGAACAGGCGCTGCCTGACGATGCCGCTCACCTGCGGCCGCACTTCGGCCACCATGAACGCGCTGGTCCGACCCGGTAGCTCGCGCGTCAGCGTGACCGCCTGGGCGGTGAGCGTGACGACGGTGACCGGGACTGCGCCGGGCCCCTGCGGCGGCGCATCCTGGCGGGCGCAGGCCGCGACCAGGCCCGCGATGGCCAGCAGGGCGAGAAAGTTGCGGAAAACCGCGGATTTCAGCGACGACATAAGGCCTCTGGACGGGTTGGGAGGGCCTGCGTGCCCAAACGACCCGCAACTGTCTTCAGGCCAGATTAGGACCCGTATTCTACAATCGGCCGCACCCGCTGTCCCGCGTCGCCTGACTCGCCCTACGCGACCTTCCACGGCGCAGTGCGCCCGGGAAGGCAAGAATCGTCGCACCGGATCCGGCCGGCAGGGCCAGCCGCTTCGATCGGCTCTTCAACCGGGAAGAGTTCACGTGACGGTGCCAGGCACGTGCCTGGCACCTCCTCGATCACTTCCGCCTGGTCAGGTCGCGGCCGCTGATGACGTCGTCGATCGACGGCTTGGGATGATCCGGCCCCATCTGGCCCGACCGCAGCCGGTCGACGTAGTTGTGGTAGGCGCGCATGGCCTGGCCGCCGAACAGCAGCATGATCGGGATGTTGGCGAACAGCATCACGCCGGTGCCGATGCCGGTCAGGTTGTCGAGTTCCGCGTCGGTCTTCAGCAGGCCCATCGTCGCCACGACGATCAGCGCGCAATAGACGACCTTGTAGGGCAGCACGGACTTCTCGCCCGCCAGGTACACCATCCCCTGTTCGCCGTAGTAGCTCCAGGAGATCATGGTGGACACGGCGAACAGCCAGGCCGCGATCGTCACCAGCCACTTGCCCAGCCCGGGCGCCGCGGTGTCGAAGGCCTTGGCCGTCAGCGTGGCGCCGACATAGTTGGCGTAGATGCCGGGGTCGACCAGCGTCGGCTCGATGGGACTCTCCAGCGTGCCCCACTCGATGATCGGATTGCCGTCGACGATGTGCACGCGGCCGTCCATCCGGTGACGGTCGTTGCCGGAGTTCGGGTTGGAGTGCGCATAGACGATGGTGTAGACCGGGTCGCCCTCCATCCACTGTTCCTTGCCCATGATCGGGGGCTTGCGCGTCTCCAGGGTCCACACGCCGTCGCTGACCTGCACGACCTCCGGCAACACGGCATAGGTCGCATCCGGTGAGCGGTTCCAGATCCCGGTGGAGAGGATCACCATCGCGGTAAAGGTGCAGACGATGATGGTGTCGATGAACGGCTCGAGCCCGGCGACGATGCCCTCGCGCACCGGTTCGTCGGTCTTCGCGGCCGAGTGGGCGATCGGCGATGAGCCCTGGCCGGCCTCGTTGGAGAACAGCGCGCGTTTCATGCCGAACAGGAAGGCGTAGCCGGCCGTGCCGCCGATGAAGGCCCCGGAGGCCTCCGACGGCGAGAACGCGCCTTCGAAGATCAGCAGGAACATCCGCGGCAGGTGCCCCACGTTCAGCGCGAGCACGTACAGGCCGCCGATGATGTACAGGGCCATCATGACCGGCACGAGATGGCCGGCGACGTTACCGATGCGCTTGATGCCGCCGATGATGACGAGGCCCACCAGGATCGAGAGGACGATGCCCGTGAACACGCTGGGGATGCCGAAGTAGCTCTGCGTGATCTCGCCCACGTTCCAGGCCTGGAACATGTTGCCGCCCGTGATGGTCGAGATCAGCAGCGTGACGCAGAAGATGCCGCCGACCAGCGAACCCAGCCAGCCGAGCTTCGGGTAGAGCCGCGAGATGCCCTGCTTCGCCACCCACATCGGGCCGCCATGCGGATTGTCCGGGTCGTCGGTGTTGCGGTAGAGCATGGCCAGCGTGACTTCGGTCATCTTCAGCGCCATGCCGACGGAGCCGACCACCCACATCCAGAAGACCGCGCCCGGGCCGCCCAGCGCGATGGCCAGCGCCACGCCGCCGATGTTGCCGAGACCGACCGTCGCGGACAGTGCCGCGGACAGGGCCTGGAAGTGGTTGATCGCGCCGGGGTCCGCCGGGTCGTCGTACTGGCCCCGGATCACCGTCCAGCCGTGGGTCAGCGCGGTTGCCTGGCCGAGGCGGCTCCAGATGGTGAACAGGACGCCGGTGGCGAGGACGATGTAGAGGACCCAGTTGGCCCAGAGGATGTCGTTGAGCGCGACCATCCAGTTGTTGAACGTTTCCATTCAGCCGTCCCCCGGAAAACAGTTGGCGCACATCATGTTGGGTGAGAGTGACGAAGGCAACTCAGGAGGTGCCAGGCACCTCTTTGCCAGGATCGGTCAGGCTGCGGTATCGCCCGCGTACCAGCGCCGCGCTTTCGGGGACCACACGGCCAGCGCGGACAGCAGCGTCAGCAGCGCGACCGCAAGCAGGATGACGACCAGGCGCGCATAGGGCTGGCCCGCCTCGATCCTTTCGCCCGCCAGCAGCAGCAGCGTGCGCAGCCACTCGCCGGTCGCCAGTGCCAGCGCCAGCGCCAGGGCCCCCGGGACCCAGGCCAGGCGCACGAAGGCCAGCGCCACCAGGCCGATGCAGGCCGGCACCAGGAATTCGAGTCCGGCGCGATAGAAGTGGGCCGCGAGGACGAGCAGCGCAAGGATGGCGGGAAGGAGTCGCGTCAGTGGCACGGGGCGGATTGTCAGCACATTCGGCAGGCCAGGCAAGGACGCTTGCCGGCGCGCCCCCGCAAGAAATGCTGCGGCGCAATATTGCCAAGCCGCCCGTTAAGGCATTGAATGAGTCACGTTCTCAATGTGGCACAACCGCTCGACGGGCGGGAGGAGGGATTCATGCCGAAATTCGTTATTGAGAGAGACATGCCGGGCGCGGGCAGCCTGTCGAAGGCCGACCTGCACGGCGCTGCGCAGAAGTCCTGCGACGTCCTCCGGGGCATGGGACCCGAGACCCAGTGGGTGCAGAGCTATGTCACCCAGGACAAGATCTACTGCGTCTACATCGCGCCCGATGAGGCCGCGATCCGCGAGCATGCCAGGCTGTCCGGCTTCCCGGCCAACAGCATCTCGGAAGTGAAGAACATCATCGACCCGACGACGGCGGACTGAACCCACCCCGGGACAGCGTAGCTGTCCCGGCATTCGGCCCGGGCGAAAGCCCGGGCCGTCGGTCTTTGCCACCAGACAGGTGGCTGTCCCCGATTTCAGATGCCGACCAGCGAGCGAGGCTCGATGCCCAGCTGGCGCAGCGCGGCCCACAACGCGGCCCCCGCTACCACCAGCGTGCCGCCGGCCAGCAACGCCGGCTCCATCTGCGCCGTGTCGGCGTAGGCGTCGAAGAGCCGCACGATCACGGGCGCGAACCGCCAGGCGGCCAGCGCCGCACCCAGGGTGGCGATCGTCACGACCGCCGACTCCACGCGGGCCTGGCGATCGGCCTCGCGTCGCTCGCGCTCATGCACAAGCTCCAGCTCCGCGCGAACCGCGGCCGCCGGCGGCGTCGCCCGCGTGATCTGCAGCGCGGCGATGCGATCCGCAAGCCGGTTTTCGAATCCCGGCATGGTA
>DATHZW010000288.1:0-7434 GCA_035458405.1 Steroidobacteraceae bacterium
CCCTGGGCCCGCGTTGCGGGATCGAAGTGGCGCTTGATGGAGTAAGCGATGTCCGCCGCCACCAGCTCGCGGCCGATGCCGTCCGGAAACGCGGGATCGTCGACGAAATGCACGCCCTGCTTGATGCGGATCGTGTAGGTCAGCTTGTCGTCCGAGATCTCCGGCCAGCCGTCGGCGAGGTTCGGCTTCAACTCGTAGGGACGCGCCAGGTACTTGTAGGCGTAGAGCGTGTCGTAGGCGTTGATCAGCACGTGGTTGGCGTAGACGTTCGATCCCTGCACCGGATCCAGGCTGGTGGGGGACTGGTCCAACCCGTGCCGGTAGACCTTGAGCTGACTGCCGCCGGGGACCGGTGCCGCGCTCGTGCGCGGCCCGCGCTCGCCGCCGCAAGCGGCGATCGCACCGAGGCCGAGCAACAGGATCGCCGCCACGACGGCGCGCGCCGCACGGGCGCGCAGCGCGTTGCTCGAGACGGGTGTCTGGGCTCTGGCAGGCTGCATGGGGCGCCGATGGTACCTGTCCGGCGGCGCCGATGTCTCCCCGGTCATGCAGGGCGGATGTTTCTACGGCCGCCCGGCTCGGGCCAGGACCGCTAAAATGACGCCATGAGCGATCATCTGGCTGTCCCAAGGATCGGGCTGGCGCTGGGCAGTGGCTCGGCGCGGGGCTGGGCCCATCTGGGCGTACTCCAGGCCCTGGAGGAGCGCGGCATCCGCCCCCAGGTCGTGACGGGTGCATCGGTCGGTGCGCTGGTCGCCGCGGCTTATGCCAGCGGCCAGTGGCGGGAGCTGGAGGCGTGGGTCCGGACGCTGACCCGGGTGGACGTCTGGCGCCTGCTGGACACGACGTTTCGCGGCGGTGGCGTGATGCGCGGCAACCGCCTGATGCACGCGATCGGTGAGCAGATCGAGGACCGGAAGATTGACGAGTTGCCCATCGGGTTCGGCGCCGTCGCAGCGGACCTCGATACCGGAGAGGAAATCTGGCTGCGCTCCGGCTCCATGCTGGCCGCGGTGCGGGCGTCAAGCGGGATGCCGGGCCTGTTCACGCCCATGTGGCACCAGGAGCGCTGGATGATCGATGGCGGCGTGGTCAACCCCGTGCCGGTGACGCTCTGCCGGGCGCTCGGCGCGGACTTCGTGATTGCCGTGAACCTCAACGTCCCGGTCAGCAGTCGCTGGGCCGCACTGAAGCGCGAGGCTTCGCAACCCGCGGAACATCACGGGGAGCGGGCCGAGGAACCAGCCGAGGCTGGCTGGGCCTTCATGGACAAGTGGGCCGAGCTGATGGACGGGCTGGTCGAGACGCTGAGGCCGGCGAGCGGTGCCGGCCCGGGGCTGTTCGAAGTGATCGCCGGCTCCGTGCACATCATGCAGGACCACATTGCGCGCAGTCGCATGGCCGGCGACCCGCCGAACCTGGCCATCACGCCCGATCTCGGCGACTTCCAGCTGATGGATTTCCACCGCGCGGAGGAGGCGATCGAGGCCGGCCGCAAGGCCGTGACGGCGATAGCAGGACAGCTCGACAGCGTCGCGGGCGCGCTGCGCGGCGATCCGCCCCCCGGGGCCGGCGGCGAGCCGGCGTGAACTGCCCTGTGGGCAAGGATCGGGAATGACCCGCCTCGGTGGCGGACAAGGAGGAAATCGATGGACCTGTTCGGATTCGTCAAGGACGTGGGCCGCCGGCTCTTCGACAAGGACGAGGAGGCCGCGGAGAAGATCAGGCAGCACATCCTCGCCAGCAATCCCGGCGTGGCAGACCTGGAGGTCAGCTTCGAAAACGGCATCGTCGGCCTGAAGGGGCGCTGCACCCGGCCCGACGCCTTCCAGAAATGCGTGCTCATGGCCGGCAACCTGCGGGGCGTGATCGACGTCTACGCATCGGCGCTAACGCCCTTCGTGGCGCCGAAGCCCGAGGAAGTGCCCATCGGCGGGCCCCACCAGCACGCGCACGCCACGCCGGTCGAGACCCGCGAGGAGTACTACGTCATCGAACGCGGCGACACGCTGTCGCACATCGCCAGGCGCTACTACGGCAACGCCGAGACGTGGCCGCGGCTGTTCGAGGCGAACCGTGAGGTGATCCAGGACCCCGACAGGATCTTTCCGGGACAGAAGATCCGCGTGCCCCTCGACTGAGGCGGCAGCCGGCGCGGCCTAGCTTTAGGGTGCCCCGCTCGCCGGGCCGTGTGCGAGATAGTCGACGGTGACGCCGAGCATGGCCCGCAGGCCGGTCAGCAGGCCGCTTTCGTCGACGTAGAACAGCGGTGAGTGATTGGCGGGCGTGGCCATGAGGTTGGCGTCCGGTGGCGCGACGCCGACGTAGAAGAACATGCTGGGAACCTTGCGGCCGTAGTAGGCGAAGTCCTCCGAGACGGTCTGCAGCCCGATTGCCCTTACCTTGCCCGGCGCCACGCGTTCCAGTGTCGGGACCATCCTGCGCGTGAGCTGTTCGTCGTTGATCGTCGCCGGGTTCGGCGATTCGTCCAGCGTCAGCTCCGCCGTCGCGCCGCTGGCGGCCGCGATGCCTTCGGCGGTCCGGCGGATCCTCGCGATGACGTCCTCGCGGATCTCGGGCCGGAAGCTGCGGAAGGTGCCGAGCATCTCGACGGAGTCCGGGATGATGTTGTGCCTAACGCCGCCCTTGATCGCGCCGATCGTGACGATGGCCGGCACGTCGGCGATGTCGAGCTGGCGGCTGACGATCGTCTGCAGGCCGACGACGATCTGCGCGGCCACGACGATCGGGTCGACGCCGTTCCAGGGCCGCGCGCCGTGGGTCTGCCTGCCGGTCACCACGATCTTGAAGAAGTCGGATCCCGCCATGAATGGTCCGGGCCGGTAGCCGATGTAGCCCGCGTGCATGGCGGACATCACGTGCAGTCCGAAGATCGCGTCCGGCTTCGCGATGTCGAACAGTCCCTCCTCGAGCATGAGCCCCGCACCGCCTTTCTCGCCTTCCGGCGCGCCTTCTTCCGCGGGCTGGAAGATGAACAGCACGGTGCCCGGGAGTTCCTTGCGGTGCGCTGCCAGGATCTCGGCCGCGGACATCAGGATCGCGGTGTGCGCGTCGTGGCCGCAGGCGTGCATGACACCGACCTGCTGGCCGCGATACTCGGTGGTCACCGTCGACCTGAACGGCAGGTCGACCTGCTCGGCGACCGGCAAGGCGTCCATGTCGGCGCGCAGCGCAACGGTTGGCCCCGGAAGTCCGCCGCGCAGGACCGCCGCGACGCCGGTGTGGGCGATGCCGGTGTGGACTTCCAGCCCCAGGGCTTCGAGGTGCTCGGCGACGATCTTCGAGCTGCGGAACTCGCGGTTACCGAGTTCAGGATGCTGGTGAAGGTCGCGCCGCCAGCCCAGCAGCCTGGGCTCGATGGTGGCGGCATCCTGGTCCAGGGCTGCTGGCGTCAATTCCGCCCGCGCGCCCAGGGCAACCAGGCCCAGTACCAGTCCCGCCAGAAAACGCTTCATCCGGACCTCCCTGCGCCCGGACTCCGTTGGCCGGGGCGGCGGGAAGCTTAGCCGATTCGATACGCAGGCAGGAGCGGTGCGCAGCAGACGCTGACGCCGACCGGGACGGAACCGCAGGTGAACTCCCGCTGGCCTCCAGCCCGGGATTGCGCGGTGGACGCACAAGTACTAGTCTGGCGCCGGCTTTCACTCAACATACGAGGTCGTGAGCGCTATGGATGCCCAAATCGCATACTCCGGCCGCGTGTTGTCGCCTGTCAGCGGATTCCGCCCGAGCGACTGAACCCTGGGCGTACCGCCCGCGGAACCGACCAACCCCGGCCGATGATTCGACTTCCGTTCGCGGAAGCCGCCAGCACGCCATGATCAAGGGGTTGCATTGCATGTTCACGGATAAGCTCACGCTCGACCAGCTTGGCTGGCGGGCTCTCTATTCGAGCCAGTTGACTCTCGATGACCTGGCCGCAGGCCGTATCGCTCGCGTATCCGCGGTGCACCGCGGCCGGACCGAGGCACTGACGGAAGAAGGCCTGGTCGAAGTCATCGTCACCGCCATGAGGGATGCCGACGACGGCTTGCCGGTGACGGTCGGAGACTGGGTCCTGGTGGAGGCGGCCACCGGGCGACTGCTGCGTGTCCTGGAGCGCCAGTCGGTCATTGCCCGCATGGCTGCGGGCGAGCAGCAGCGAAGGCAGGCCATTGCGGCGAATGTCGACACCGCTTTTGTCGTGACCTCCTGCAACGACGATTTCAATCTCTCGCGTCTCGAGCGTTATCTCGCGGTCGTGCTGGACGCGCAGGTCACGCCGGTCATCGTGCTGACGAAAGTGGATCTGTGCCCGGATCCCCAGGGATACCTGGACGAGGCGCGGCGGATTGCAGGCGACACGGCAGTGGTTGCCGTCGATGCGACCTCGGCCGACGTGGCAACCGCACTGGGCGACTGGCTCGGCGCCGGCCAGACGGTAGTGTTCATCGGCTCCTCCGGCGTCGGCAAGTCGACCCTTGCCAATTCGCTGGTCGGCGAGGCCCGGCTCACGACGGCCGGCATTCGAGAGGACGACGCAAAAGGCCGCCACACCACGACCTCGCGCCAGCTCATTCGCATGCCGACGGGAGCCTGGCTGATCGACGTGCCGGGGATGCGCGAACTCAAGATCGGCGCAGTGGCGGCCGGCCTGCGCAGCGCCTTCGAGGACCTCGAGACGCTGGCGCGGACCTGCCGTTTCCGCGACTGCGAGCATGACCAGGACGAGGGTTGTGCGCTCAGGAGGGCCGTCGCCGACGGCAGTCTCGATCCGCGTCGCCTCAGGAGCTTCCTCAAGCTGCGCCGCGAGGCGGCCCGGGCGGCACAGTCGGAGCACGAGCGGCGCGCGACGATTCGCCGCACCGGGCGCATCCGCAAGAAGAGCTATCGCGAGCACTGCCGGGAACGGCGCGGAGGGGACTGACGGACGGGCCGACGATCCCGTAAGCTGCCGCCAGCACACGGCGGCAACTCAACCAGGATCGGGCATGGCACGGACAATCGCGTTGGTCACTGCCCACGAAGCGAGGGCGCTGGACGAGGACCTGCCGCCACTGGTCGCGGCGTTGCGGGCGCTCGGCGCCGAGGTCGACACGCCCAGCTGGGACGATCCCGCAATCGACTGGTCCCGCTATGACGCCTCGGTGATCCGCTCGACCTGGGACTACGCGGATCGCATCGACGAGTTCCTGGACTGGGCTGAGCGCGTCGATGCCCGGACGCGGCTGTGCAATCCGCCCGCGGTCCTGCGCTGGAACACCGACAAGCACTACCTGCGCGACCTCGCCCGTGCCGGGGTGCCGGTGGTGCCGACACGGTTCGTGGAACCCGGCGAAGCCCCGGACGATGCGCTTGCATCCTTCCTGCGCGGCGGGACCGACGCGTTGTCGGTCGGCCGCGCCGGTGGCTTCGACGAGTTCGTGCTCAAGCCCGCCGTTGGCGCCGGATCCCGTGACGCCGCCCGCTACCGACGGGACGAGACCCTGCGAGCCAGGGACCATCTCGATCGCCTGCTCGAAGCCGGTCGTAGCGCCCTGCTGCAGCCGTACCTGTCCCGCGTGGACGAGGTCGGCGAAACCGCGCTCATCCATTTCGACGGCCGCTTCAATCACGCGATCCGCAAGGCCGCGCTGCTGCGGCTGGGGGGCGGCCTCGTGACGGGGCTGTTCGCACCGGAGGAGATTTCCGCTCGCCAGCCGGGCGCCGATGAACTGGCTGTCTCGGCTGCGGCCTGCGCGGCGATCGTCGGGGGGCCGACCCTCTACGCGCGCGTCGACCTGATTCGCGACGGCGAAGGCCGTCCGGTGGTCCTCGAACTCGAGCTGGCCGAGCCGTCGCTGTTCTTCACGTTCTCTGCAGGTTCGGCCGAAAGGTTTGCGCGGGCCATTCTCGAACGGATCGCCAGGGCCGCGCCTGCGGGGGACTAGCAGCCGCCCCGGCTGCGATCGCCGCCGCGTGGCATGCCGCGGCGGCGATCCCTGGCGGTGTCATCAGCGTTCCAGGCGGGTCGCGGTGACGACCACTTCCGGCAGCATGGGCAGCTGGCCCTGTGCCTGGGCGGCCTGTGGCGCGCGGGTCGAGATGACGGCCGCGCCGCCCCGCTCGATTCCGGCAACGATGCTGCCGGCCAGCGATGCGACCAGGACGGCGGCTACTGCGAATTGACGGCTGGCTGACTGGGCGTACATGGTGGTTCTCCTGCTGTGTGTGTTGACTGGCGCCGATGCGCTTTCAGTTCCTCGTTCGGGATAGACTGTGAACCGCCGGTGCCAGGCGAACAAACGCAAATACTCAAGCTGGGTTAAGGAAAGCTTTCCGTGGGTTCCGCATACGGCCGACTGCCACTCAACGCACTGCGGGTATTCGAGGCAGTTGCCTCGCGGCTCAGTTTTGCCGAGGCGGCGGAAGCCCTGAGCGTCACGCCTGCGGCGGTCAGCCAGCAGATCCGTGCCCTCGAGGACTACCTGCAGATGCCGTTGCTGCGACGCAGCGGACGGAAAGTCGAGCTGACGCCAGAAGGGGCGCAGCTGCTGCCGGGAATCCGGCAGGGCCTGGATACGCTGCTGGCGTCGCTGCAGCAGCTCAGGCAGACGCGCGCCACCGGCAGCCTGCGGATCAGCACGCTGTCGTCCCTGCTGCAGAAGTGGATCACGCCCCGTCTGCAGCGACTGTACGAGGCCAGCCCCGGCCTGCAGATCGACTGGCACACGTCACGGGATGCGGTGGATTTCACGCGCAGCGATTTTCACGCCGCGATCCGCTTCGGGCCCGGGAACTATCCCGGACTGCGTTCCGAGAAGCTCATGGACGAGTGGCTGGTGGTCGTGGCGGCGCCGGAGGTGCTGGCGCGCCATGGCCTGCTGGACCCTCAGAAGGGCCTGGACGGACTGCCACTGCTGCACGCGAAGGACGAGCCCTGGTCGCGTTGGACGGCGACGGCGGCTCCTGCCAGGGCCGCCTGGCCCGTCGGACGGCCCGGGCCCGCAACCATCGACGATTCGGTCAGCGTGCTGATGGCGGCGATCGAGGGCCTCGGGTTCGCGGTGGTGCGCTGGTCGCTGGCGGCGCAGGACATCGAGCGCGGCCAGCTCAAGCTCGCCAGCGGGCATGTGGTCGCGTCCCGCTGGGCGTACTGGCTGGTCTGTCCGGAGGCGTACGCGGAACTGCCGAGGTTCCGGGACTTTCGCGGCTGGCTCCATGCGGAGGTGGCGGGGTTCAAGGGGCCGCCGATGGCCGCGGCGCCGAAATCGCGCCCACGGCGAGCTGCGGGCAGGCCCCGGAAGAAGCAGTCGTGAGTGGTCGGATAGCGGATGGCGGATAGCGGATAGCGGATGGGCGAGAGAGTGAGTCGTGAGTGGTGAGTTGTGAGTAGTAAGAGTGAGTGGTGAGTCGTGAGTTGTGAGTCGCAAATCTGGCAGGACTCTCTTCCGA
>DATHZW010000289.1:0-3963 GCA_035458405.1 Steroidobacteraceae bacterium
ATGTCGGCGCGGATGTGCTTCGACGACATGACGTCGTAGGCCCCGCCGTAGGCCTTGCGGGTGATCAGGGTGATCTTCGGGACCGTGGCCTCGGCGTAGGCATAGAGCAGCTTGGAGCCGTGCTTGATGATGCCGCCATACTCCTGGCTGGTGCCGGGCATGAAGCCCGGGACGTCGACGAAGGTGATCACCGGTATGCTGAATGCGTCGCAGAAGCGCACGAAGCGCGCCGCCTTGATGCTGCTCTTGATGTCCAGGCACCCGGCCAGCACCAGCGGCTGGTTGGCGACGAAGCCGACCGTCTGCCCGTCCATGCGCCCGAAGCCCGTGACGATGTTCCTGGCGTAGTCCGGCTGCAGTTCGAAGAACTCCCCGTCGTCGACCGTCTTGAGGATCAGCTCCTTCATGTCATAGGGCTTGTTGGGGTTGTCGGGCACCAGCGTGTCCAGCGACAGGTCGCCGCGGTCGGTCGGATCGTCGGTGTGGCGGACCGGCGGCTTCTCGCGGTTGTTCAGCGGCAGGTAGTTGAAGAAACGGCGCAGCATTAGCAGCGCATCGACGTCGTTCTCGAACGCCAGGTCGGCCACGCCGCTGCGGCCCGTATGCGTCGCGGCGCCGCCGAGTTCCTCGGCGCTGACCTCCTCGTGGGTCACGGTCTTGACCACTTCCGGACCCGTGACGAACATGTAGCTGCTGTCCTTCACCATGAAGATGAAGTCGGTCATGGCCGGGCTGTACACCGCGCCGCCTGCGCAGGGGCCCATGATCAGGCTGATCTGCGGCACGACGCCCGAGGCCAGCACGTTGCGCTGGAAGACCTCGGCATAGCCGCCGAGCGACGCCACCCCTTCCTGGATGCGCGCGCCGCCCGAGTCGTTGAGCCCGATCACCGGGGCGCCTACTTTCATCGCCTGGTCCATCACCTTGCAGATCTTCTCCGCGTGCGCCTCGCTCAAAGCGCCGCCGAAGACCGTGAAATCCTGGCTGAAGACGAACACCAGCCGGCCATTGATCATGCCGTAGCCGGTCACCACGCCATCCCCGGGAATCTTGTTGTCGGCCATGCCGAAATCGGCGCAGCGGTGTTCGACGAACATGTCCCACTCCTCGAAGGTGCCTTCGTCGAGGAGCAGCTCGATCCGCTCGCGCGCACTGAGCTTGCCCTTGGCGTGCTGCGCGGCAACGCGCTTCTCGCCACCGCCAAGCCGCGCCCTGGCGCGCCGGGCCTCGAGTTCCGCGATGACGTCGTGCATCTCTCTCTCCTCAGTGTTCAAACAGGTCCAGCAGCGCACGCGCTGCGGCCGAAGGCGCCACGCGCGCCTCGCTCACGTCGCGAATCGTCGCGGGCAGGACCGCCCGGACGGCCGGATGGGCATGGAAATCCGCGAGCAGACGGGCATGCACCTTGTCCCACATCCATGCCAGGGCCTGCTTGCGACGGCGCTCGTCGAACGCGCCGCTGGCGCGGCGCTCGCCGGCGAGGCGCTCGACTTCGCTCCAGAACGCGGGAATGCCATCGCCCTTCAGCGCGCTGAGCTGCTGCACCGGCGGCAGGCCGTCGCCGCGTCCATGCTGTGAGAATACCCGCAGCGCGCTGACAATCGTCGCGCGCGCACGGGTCGCGGCGTCGGCGTCGAGGTCGGCCTTGTTGATGACGACCATGTCCGCGAGCTCCATGACGCCGCGCTTGATCGCCTGCAGGTCGTCGCCGGCGTTTGGCAGCTGCAGCAGCACGAACAGGTCGGTCATGCCGGCGACCGTGATCTCGCTCTGGCCGACGCCGACCGTTTCCACGATCACGACGTCGAAACCCGCGGCCTCGCACATCAGCATGGCCTCGCGGGTCTTCTCCGCCACGCCGCCGAGCGTGCCGCTCGCCGGGCTGGGCCGGATGAAGGCCGCCGCGCACACCGACAGGCGCTCCATGCGGGTCTTGTCGCCGAGGATCGAGCCGCCGGAGATGCTGGACGAGGGATCGACGGCAAGCACCGCGACGCGGTGGTCCCGCTCGATCAGGTGCAGGCCCAGCGCCTCGATGAAGGTCGACTTGCCGACCCCGGGAATCCCGGATATGCCCAGGCGCAAGGCGCGGCCCGTCTGCGGCAGCAGTGCGTTGAGGAGCCCATCAGCGCGCAAGCGATCGTCGGGCCGGGTCGATTCCAGCAGCGTGATCGCCTTGGCAATAGCCCTCCGCTCTCCTCGGCGCACGCCGTCAGCCATCGCCAGGTCGGCTCGGGAGAGGCTCACGGGCGCGGCTTGAGATGAGCCTTGATCTGCTCGAGCACGTCCTTTGCGCTCGCCGGTATCGGTGTTCCCGGACCGTAGATCCCCTTGACGCCTGCAGCCTGCAGGAACTCGTAGTCCTGCTGCGGAACCACGCCGCCGACGAACACGATGATGTCGTCGCCGCCCTGCGCCTTGAGGCTCTCGATGATCGCCGGCACCAGCGTCTTGTGGCCGGCCGCCAGCGTCGACACGCCGACTGCGTGCACGTCGTTCTCGATCGCCTGCCGGGCACATTCCTCGGCCGTCTGGAACAGCGGCCCGATGTCCACGTCGAAGCCGAGATCCGCGAACGCGGTCGCCACCACCTTGGCGCCGCGGTCATGGCCGTCCTGGCCGAGCTTGGCGATCATCACCCGCGGCCGCCGGCCATGTTCGTCCGCAAAGGCGGCGATCTCGGCCTTGAGCTGGTCCCACCCCTCGGCGCTGTCGTAGGCGGCTGCGTACACCCCGGTCACCTTCTGCGTGTCGGCCCGATGCCGCCCGAACACCCGCTCCAGCGCGTCGCTGACTTCGCCCACCGTGGCACGCAGGCGGATCGCGCGGATGCTCAGGTCCAACAGGTTGCCGTTTCCGGACTGGGCGCATTGTACCAGCGCCTCGAGGGCTGCCTGCACCGCCTTGTGGTCCCGGCCCGCGCGTAGCTCGGCCAGTCGCCGGACCTGGTTCTCGCGCACTGCGTGGTTGTCGACCTCGAGGATCTCGATCGGCCCGGCATTCGATGGCTTGTACTTGTTGACGCCGACGATCACGTCGGCACCCGAGTCGATACGCGCCTGCTTTTCTGCCGCGCTGGCTTCGATCTTCAGCTTGGCCCAGCCGGAGGCGACCGCACGGGTCATGCCGCCCATGGCGTCCACCTCCTCGATGATCGCCCAGGCCTTGTCCGCCATCTGCTGGGTCAGCGCCTCCATCATGTAGCTGCCGGCCCACGGGTCGATGACGCTGGTGATGTGGGTCTCTTCCTGGATGATGAGCTGCGTATTGCGCGCGATGCGGGAGCTGAATTCGGTCGGCAACGCGATCGCCTCGTCGAGCGCATTGGTGTGCAGGCTCTGCGTGCCGCCGAAGACCGCGGCCATCGCCTCGATCGTCGTACGCACGACGTTGTTGTACGGGTCCTGCTCGGTGAGGCTCCAGCCGGATGTCTGGCAATGCGTGCGCAGCATCAGGCTCTTGTCCTTCTGCGCACCGAAGCCCTTCATGATCCGGTACCACAGCAAGCGGGCCGACCGCATCTTGGCGATCTCGAGATAGAAGTTCATGCCGATCGCCCAGAAGAAGGACAGGCGCCCGGCAAATCCGTCGACGTCGAGCCCGCGCGCCACCGCCGCCTTCACGTACTCCTTGCCGTCGGCCAGGGTCAGCGCCAGTTCGAGAGCCTGGTTCGCACCCGCCTCCTGCATGTGGTAGCCGGAAATGCTGATCGAGTTGAACCGCGGCATGTTCCTCGCGGTGTAATCGATGATGTCCCCCACGATCCGCATGCTCGGCTCGGGCGGATAGATGTAGGTGTTGCGGACCATGAACTCCTTGAGGATGTCGTTCTGGATGGTCCCGGAGAGTTTTTCCTGCGACACGCCCTGCTCTTCGGCCGCGACGACGTAGCCGGCCAGCACCGGCAGGACCGCGCCGTTCATCGTCATGGACACGCTCACCTTGTCGAGCGGAATGGCGTCG
>DATHZW010000290.1:0-3174 GCA_035458405.1 Steroidobacteraceae bacterium
TGAATCGTGACTGGTGAGTGGTGAGTCGTGAGTGGTGAGTAGAAAGATTCTTACGACACTCTTACGACTCACAACTCACGATTCACGACTCACTATCCACCACCCGCCCCCTCACCGGATCAACTCGGGCTCGCGCGCCGCCCTGCAGATCAGTTCGAGCTTGCCGTCGTCGTCGGCCAGCGTCACGCGCACGTTGCCGCCGCCGGCGAGGCGGCCGAACAGGAGTTCCTCCGCCAGCGGCCGCTTGATGTGCTCCTGGATCACCCGGGCCATGGGCCGGGCCCCCATCTTCGGGTCGTAGCCCTTCCTCGCGATCCACGCGCGGGCGTCGTCGTCCACCGTCAGCGCGACGCCCTTGCTCTCCAGCTGCGCCTCGACCTCGACCAGCAGCTTGTCCACGACCCGCTCGATCGTGCGCGGGTCCAGCGACTGGAACTGGATGACGGCGTCGAGCCGATTGCGAAACTCCGGCGAGAACATCCGCCGAATGGCCTCCATGCCGTCGCTGGTGTTGTCCTGCGGGGCAAACCCGATGCCGGAGCGGCTCATCTCGAAGGCGCCCGCGTTGGTCGTCATGATGATGATGACGTGCCGGAAATCCGCCTTGCGGCCGTTGTTGTCGGTCAGCGTCCCGTGGTCCATGACCTGCAGCAGCAGGTTGAACACGTCCGGGTGCGCCTTCTCGATCTCGTCGAGCAGCAGGACGCAGTGGGGGTTCTTGGTGATCGCCTCGGTCAGCAGCCCGCCCTGGTCGAACCCGACGTAGCCCGGCGGCGCGCCGATCAGGCGCGACACGGTGTGGCGTTCCATGTATTCGGACATGTCGAAGCGCACGAACTCGACGCCCAGCGCGATCGCCAGCTGGCGGGTCACCTCGGTCTTGCCCACGCCGGTAGGCCCGGAAAACAGGAACGAGCCCACCGGGCGAAGCTCCGCGCCCAGCCCCGCGCGCGACATCTTGATCGCGGCGCAGAGCGCCTCGACCGCCGGGTCCTGGCCGTAGATCACCAGCTTCAGGTTACGGTCGAGGTTCTTCAGGACCTCGCGGTCCGAGACCGACACGCTCGTCGGCGGTATCCGCGCCATGCGCGCCACCACGGCCTCGACCTGCCCGATGCCCACCTCCGCCTTGCGTTCCCCCGCCGGCTTCAGCCGTGTCGCGGCGCCGGCCTCGTCCACCACGTCGATGGCCTTGTCCGGCAGGTGCCGATCGCCGATGTGGCGCGCCGCCAGTTCGGCCGCGGCGACCAGCGCCTCGTCCGTGTAGGTGACGCCGTGGTGCTTCTCGAACCGTTCGCGCAGTCCCCGCAGTATCTCAACGGTCTCGGTCACGGTGGGTTCCACGATGTCTATCTTCTGGAAGCGCCGCGCCAGCGCGTGGTCCTTCTCGAAGATGCCGCGGTACTCCTGGTAGGTCGTGGACCCGATGCAGCGCAGCTCGCCGCTCGCCAGCACCGGCTTGATCAGGTTGGAGGCGTCCATGACGCCGCCCGACGCGGCGCCGGCACCGATGACGGTGTGGATCTCGTCGATGAACATGATCGCCCCGGGCTGCTTCCGCAGTTCCGCGACGACGGCCTTCAGGCGCTTCTCGAAGTCGCCGCGGTATTTCGTGCCCGCTATCAGGGACCCCATGTCGAGCGAGTAGATCGTGCTGTCGGCCAGCACGTCCGGCACCTTGCCCTCGACGATCAGGCGGGCGAGCCCTTCGGCGATCGCCGTCTTGCCCACACCGGCCTCGCCCACATACAGCGGGTTGTTCTTGCGACGCCGGCAGAGGATCTCGATCGTCCGTTCGACTTCAAGCTGGCGGCCGATGAGCGGATCGATCCTGCCTTCCACCGCCATCTGGTTGAGGTTCGTGCAGTACTTGTCGAGCGCGCTGCCGCCGGCCTCGGGTTCCTTGTCGGCCTCGGCCGCCTCCTCCTTGACCGGCTCCTGCCCTTCGCCGCCGTGGCCGAGCCCGTGCGAGACGAAGTTGACGACGTCGAGGCGCGAGATGTCCTGAAGCGACAGCAGGTAGGTGGCATGGGACTGCTTCTCGCTGAAGATCGCGACCAGCACGTTGGCCACGCCCACGTCCTTCTTGCCGCTCGACTGGACGTGGAACACCGCCCGCTGCAGGACCCGCTGGAACCCGAGTGTCGGCTGCACCTCGCGTTCGTCGTCGTCCGGCAGTCGCGGCGTCGTCTCGGCGATGAATTTCTCGAGGTCCCGCTCCAGCGCCGCGAGATCGCCGCCGCAGGACTTGAGGATCTCCCGCACGGTGGGCGTGCCGAGCACGGCCAGCAGCAGGTGCTCGACCGTCATGTATTCGTGGCGCAGCTCGCGCGCCCGCTGGAAGGCCTCGTTCAGGCAGAATTCGAGTTCACTGGACAGCACTCAGGCCTCCTCCATCGTGCACAACAGCGGGTGCTGGTGCTGGCGCGCATAACCGGTGACCTGCGCTACCTTGGTCTCCGCAATCTCGAAAGTGAACACCCCGCAGACGCCCTTGCCACGCGTATGCACCTCGAGCATCACCCTCGTCGCCCGGGTTCGGTCGAGCCCGAAGATCCTCTGCAGGACGTCGACCACGAACTCCATCGGCGTGTAGTCGTCGTTGATCAGCACGACCTGGTACAGGGGCGGCTTCTTGAGGCGCGGGGACGCTTCCTCGACCACCAGACCCTGGCCGGGTCGTTCCTGCCCATTGTCCTTTTCCGAGCTCACCGGCCACCCTGCCTCAGACGCGTTACCACGGTTGTCCCACCCATCCTTTATAGGGGTAGGCCCGCCTCGGTACAAGGTTGACGGCGGGTTTCGTTCGTGCTGCGGTCGGACCCGGGGCGCCGCGCCGGCTGGCGGACCCGCGGCCGCCCCCCCCAGGGGCCCACGACCTCGGTTTTGCGCCTTGTAGCGGCGGCGCCCTAGCCCGTATCATGCAACGCGATTGTGTTTGAAGAAATTCAGGCAGATAGACGGCCCATACATAATGCAGTTCCTGTCCAAGCTCGGTTTATTGCAGGCGGGGTCCAGCCAGAACTGGCCGGCCCGGCTCAACGCCGTGGCTCCGACCCTGCTGGCGGTGGTGCTGGTCGTCGCCATGGCCGCCCAGCTCGCGCTGCTGGCGCTCAAGTTCCTGGCCCCACCAGCCGAGGCGCCGGGCGTGGTGGCGGCGCAGGGCGCGACAAG
>DATHZW010000291.1:0-13715 GCA_035458405.1 Steroidobacteraceae bacterium
GACCGGCGGCACCGATGACCCGGAAATACAAGGCCGTTCCCACCGCAACGTTCTCGATCACGAAGGGCGACGTCGTCGTGGTGGAGAAGCCCGCCAGTGGCTGGCGGCCGGCGACGCCGGCGGGCGAGTTGGACGCGTAGACTCGGTACTCCTCCGCGTCAGCGGCCTCGTCGAAATAGACCTTCTGGGTCGTGCCTTCCGTCACCACCGTCGCCCACTCGACCGTTGCGGGAACGGGTCCCGGCTCGGCCGAGACGATGAGGCTGCCGGGACCCGCGCCGCTGCCTGAACCGGCGTAGATCTGGTAGCGATAGGTGTGAAAGTCGGTCAGGCCATCATGGATGTAGGTCGTTTCCTTTATGTCCTTGATTGTATTGGGGAAGCCAGTCTCGCCGGCGGTCGTGTCCTCCCACCGGATCGTATAGCTCTTGGCCCCCGGGACGGCAGTCCAGGTCAACTCGACCTCACCCTCGCGGCCTTCGGCGGCGGGATAGGCAGGCGCCTGATGAATGCTGGAGCTGCCGCAGCCGACCAACGCCGCGAGGCCCAGGGTGGCCAAGGCGGCCAGCTTGTGGCGCGCGACATTTCGGGCAAGCGCAGAAATCGGGCTCATGTCGGGTCCTTGGTCCGTGGGCTGCCGCCGCGGTTCCCGCGGCAGGTCGGGGGCGCCAATGATACCCGCTCGAGGAGTTGCCTGGCACCTCTCTGGCGCCGCTCAGCCGCGCTGCTCGTACAGCGAGGGGGTGACACGCGCGTGGGCGAGATACTCGCGCAGGTGCTTGACGCCGGACCGGTCCAGTACGCTGCTGTGGTGCGGGCGGTGCAGGATGCCCTCGGCGCCATTCAGCCTGACGCGCAACCGCGCACCCGAGAGCTGCTCGATGTCGGCGCCGAGATGCCTCAGCAGCGACTCGACTTCTCGCCAATGGATGTTGCCGCTGATGGGATCGTGAAACAGCGAGCGGAGCAGGGCATCGTGCTTGTGGCTCATGGTGCTGTCCATGCCTGGCGGCACGGCCTCGACTGCCAGTTACCGACAGGGCTATTCTCACGCCCGTGAATGACGTTCACCAGACGCAAATGCCGCATTCGCAAGCCATCCAGGCAGTCGTGGAGTGCGACGTGGTCATCGTGGGATCGGGCTTTTCCGGCATTGCGATGGGTTATGAACTCGAGCGCGCCGGTATCGGGTCCTTCGTCATCCTGGAGCGGGCGGATGGGCCGGGAGGCACCTGGCGCGACAACAGCTATCCGGGCGCCGCCTGCGACGTACCCTCGCATCTGTACTCGTTCTCCTTCGAACCGAACCCCGCCTGGACGCGTTACTTCGCGCCACAGCCCGAGATACGCGACTACCTGCGCCATTGCCTGGACAAGTTCGGGCTCGCCGGCAAGCTTCGATACGGCCGCGAGGTCGTTTCCGCAGGTCTTGCGGCGGGACGTGGCCGCTGGCGGGTGACGACCCGCAACGGGGAGCAATACCTGGCGCGCGCGCTGGTGCTTGGCAACGGTCCGCTGAGCAATCCGGCCGAGCCGGAGATCGCCGGTCTCGACGAATTCTCCGGGCGATCGTTTCACACGGCGCGCTGGGACCACGACTGGGCGGCGGCGGGGCGCTCGGTGGCCGTCATCGGCACCGGCGCCAGCGCCATCCAGATCGTACCGGAACTGGCCGCGGCAACGGCAAGGCTGCACGTGTTCCAGCGGACGCCGCCCTGGATCGTGGCGCGTCACGATGCCCCGATCGGTCCGCGGCGGCGCTCGTTCCTGGCCGCCCATCGCCAGCTGCACCGCCTGTACCGCGCGTCCATCTACTGGCGGTATGAATCGCGCGCACTCGGCTTCACGGTGCACAGGAGCCTGCTGGCGCCGGGGCGCTGGCTGGCGCTCCGTCACCTGCGGCGGCAGGTCCGCGACCCGGCGCTGCGCCGCCGGCTGACGCCGGAGTACGCGTTCGGCTGCAAGCGCGTGCTGCTGTCCGACGACTACTATCCGGCGCTACAACGGCCGAACGTCGAACTGGTGACCTCGCCGATCGAGCGCGTCACGCGCGACGGCGTCCTGTGTCGCGACGGGGTCGAGCGGCGGGTGGACACGATCGTGCTGGCGACGGGATTCGCCGCGACCGAGTACCTGTCGACACTGGACATCCGCAACCACGAGGGACGGCGGCTCGACGAGGGCAGCGAAGGCCTGCCGGCGACCTACCTCGGCATCACCGCCTGCGGCTTTCCCAACCTGTTCCTGCTGATGGGGCCCAACACCGGCCTCGGCCACAACTCGATGGTGTTCATGATCGAGGCCCAGGCACGCTATTCGCGGCAGGCGATCGAACGGCTGCTGCAGCGCGACGGCGCCATGCTGGACGTCGAGCCGGCGGTGCAGGCGGATTTCCAGTCGCGCCTGCGGGCGCGGCTGGACCGTTCGGTCTGGAATTCCGGCTGCCAGAGCTGGTACCTGAAGGACGGCCGCAACCTCGTCATCTGGCCCGGGTTTACCTTCGAGTACTGGTGGAGGACGCGGCGGCTGGAGCCTCGCGACTACCGCTGGAGTGAAGGCGCGGCGCCGGTGGCGGCGAAAACGTGAAGCCCATGCGTTGCCCGCAGTGCCCTCAAGGTATACGGTCGGCCCCAGGACAACAGGGAATTGGCGCCGCGTGAGCCTTCGTGAACAACTCGACCGCGTCATGCCCGGCTGGGAGCGCTGGTATCCCAGCGTGTTCGACGCCGCGGCCGACCTGGGACTGATCCGGGCCCGGGTCTGTCCGCCATCGCAGCTGCTGCTGTCGAGCCGTCACGCGGGAATCAACAGTGAAGCCCTGCAGGCCTTCCGTGAACGCTGGGCGATCGAGTACGACCCGGAGGTGGACGACGCGGAGCCGCGCCGGGCGCCGAGTCGCGCGCGCCCGGGACCCGCGCCGGCGGGCCGGAAGCTCCGGCGCTGGCGGCGCTAGAAGACCTTCACCTCGACGAGTGCCCGGCCGCCGGGGCCGTCGCGCAGAACCGCCGGTGCAGGGCTTCCATGAGCGCGGTGGCGTCGGCACTCGAGATCCGGTAGTAGACCGACTGGCCGTCGCGTCGCGTCGCCACGATGTCGTGGTCGCGCAGCACGGCGAGATGCTGCGACATGGCCGACTGGCTCAGCCCGATGACATGCTGCAGTTCGCTGACGGTCTTCTCGCCCTCGATCAGCTGGCACAGGACCATCAGCCGCACTTCGTTGGCAACGGCCTTCAACAGGCCGCAGGCCTTGCCCGCGTTGTCCTGCATTTCCCGGAAGTCGAGCCTGCTCGTGGTCGGAGTCATCCGTCGTGGCCCGGCACCGGAATCCCTGGCCTGCTCAGCCGCCGCAACCGGCGAAGCCGTCGGCAGCCATCTTTTCCTCGTAGGGACCGGCCACGGCCGACCCCGGGACGAGGGTCGGCTTGACCGCATCCCATTCCTCGGGCTTCAGGATGACCAGCCAGCCCTCGCCATAGGGATCCGCGTTCGCGATGCTGGGGTTGGCGGCCAGGGCGTCGTTCACGGCCACGACTTCGCCACCGGCGGCGACCTTGGCCGGACCGACCCACTTTCCCGACTCGACGGTCGCGCAGGACTTGCCGGGCTTGACCGACTTGCCGACGCCCTTGGGCGTGAAGGCGACCAGGCGTCCGGCCATGGCGGTGGCGACCGCGGTCATGCCGACCTTGACGTTGCCGTCGCCCGTTTCCTGGAACCAGATGTGGTTCGCGACGTCGTACAGCAGTTCGTCCGGCAGGTTACATCCGCGCACGTTGGCCATCGTCCTTCTCCTTCGGGCTGGGCCCGCCTCAGCCGGCTTCCTGGCGCAGCGGCCGGGACGAGCAGCAGAACTCTCCAAGCTGCTCGACCTGCATCTTGCCGGACACGAACAGGTAGAGGTGGTTGGCCACCAGCACCATCATCCGTGCCCGCCGCGCCAGGTCCTCGCCATCGGCGCGCAGGGTCAGCAGGTTGTAATGATAGACCAGCTCGCGACAGGTCTCACGACAGGCATTGAAGCTCGGCAGGTCGCGGCTGCCCTGGCGGTGCAGGGCCAGCAGCCGGAAGCCTTCCCGCCGGTCCTGCGTCGGCGTGTCGCCGCGCGCCGCGACCCAGTGCTCGAGCACCTTCTCGGACAGCGCCAGCAACTCGCCGGCGTCGCCCGGCGTCCCGCCCGCGGCTTCCAGGGCCTCGAGCCGGGTCCCGATGTCGGCGAGCGTCATCGGCCGATGCCCTTCGACTTCATGAAGCCGATCGAGTCGGAGATGTTCTCATGCAGGCCGACCTGTCGCGGCGACAGGCCGAGCGCCAGGCCGAGCAGCTGGGTGAAGTAGACGATCTTGACCGAGGTCTTGCGGCCGAGCCGCTTCTCGGCGCGGATCTGGTGCATCTCCAGGCCCGAATGGCAGGTCGGGCACTCCGTCGCGATGACCTCGGCGCCGGAGGCCTCCGCCGCGTTCAGGATGTTGAGCACCAGCCTGGTCGAGGTGTCGCTGTCCGACAGCGTGTGCGCCCCGCCGCAGCAGGCCGTCTTCAGGGGGAAATCCACGTTCTCGGCGCCGGCGGCGGCCAGCAGGTCGTCCATGAAGTGCGGCTTCGAGGTCGACTCGCTGCCCGGCCCCTGGTCCTTTTCCGGGAAGATGTGCCGCGGCCTGGTGTACATGCAGCCGTAGTAGTTGGCGATCTTCAGGCCGTTCAGCGAATTCTTCACTCGTTCGCGCAGGCCTTCCTCGCCTATCGACTCCTTGATCCAGTCGAGCGCGTGGATCGTCTCGACCTGCCCGGCCTTGTAGGTCTCATGTCCCGCCTTCTGCGACAGCCGGTCCACCACCTCGGCGCTCCGGGCGTCGTTCTGCAGGTCGTACTCGGCCTTCTTCAGGTTGTGATAGCAGCCGTTGCAGGGCGCCATCACGGTGTCGAAACCCATCTCGTTGGCGGCGATGGACATGACGCGCGAGGACAGGTAGGTCTGGATCTTGGGGTCGATGTTCTTCACTTCCATCGCGCCGCAGCAGTTCCAGTTCTTGACCTCCACGAGATCGAGCCCGAGCGCCTTGCCGACGACCTTGGTCGACCGGTTGTAGGCGTGGCCCGTGCCCTCGAGCGCGCAGCCGGGGTAGTAGGCGACCCGCTTGTACTTGTCTGGGTTGGTGGCCATCTTCAGCTCCGGGCGGGCGCGCCCGCGTCCTGTTGCGCCGTTTCGATCAGCTTGTCGAGTCCCAGGGCCTGTCTTTGCCGGGCGTGCTGTTCGTCCGCGTACTCGCGAATGGCGTCGCGGGCCCTCGACCAGTCGCTGGTGCTCGGTGCCAGCAGGCTGGCCAGCCCCATCCGTGTCAGCATGCCGACCGGCAGGTGGCGGAGCATCCTCTTGACCATTTCGACGAACCAGTCCTGGAACATCGGCTGGTTGGTGCGCTTGAAGAAGCGCTGCATCGTCCGGCTCTCCTCGATCTTGCCGCGCTCGATGACCTGCTCGGAGAAGACCTCGTCGAAGTGCATCGAAGGAGACTTCGGCGTATGGCCCTTGAGTTCCAGCCAGTGGCTCATCGCCTTCATCACGCCCTCCGGCACGACGTCACGCGGGCAGGCGTAGGTGCACTTGTTGCAGGAGACGCACTGCCAGATGATGTCCTTGTCGCGCAGCAGCTCCGACTCCATGCCCAGCCGGGCGAGGTAGATCCAGTAGCGTGGGTTGAAGTCCGCGTTGATCGCGTTGACCGTGCAGGAATTGGTGCAGGAGCCGCACTGCCAGCAGCGGTGGATGTGCTCGCCGCCCGGCAGGGCGGCGATTTCGTCCTGCATCGCCTCGTTGTAGTCGGTGACGGCGCGCGACTGGATGAACGTGCTCCAGTGGCCGGATACGTCCACCCCGTCCATGACCAGCTCGTCATGGGTGTTCAGGTCTTCGGGTCGGATCAGCGATTGCTCGTGAATGGGCATGCCGTTGTCCTTGCTGGGCCGGTCTTCAGCCCGTCTGTTCTGTCGGGGCTTCGTCCAGGAGGACGAACGCCGCGCCGTCTATGGTCTTGAGCCGCGTCCGTCCGGAGCCGGCCTGGACGCCATCGAGGCCGAGCAGCCGGCGCGTGTGCTGCAGGGGGTCCTCCTCGGCGGCGAAGTCGGTCCGCAGGTAGCTGCCGCCCTGTTCGCAGATGTAATCCGCGTAGACCTGCGCGCAGAGCAGGTCCACGTACCAGGTCACGTCGCGGAAGAAGCCCTTGCCCGCGAGATACTGCGAGAGCTCCTGGCGCAGCATCAGGAAGGTGTCATAGCGGTCGGGCACGTCGATGCGGATGTGGTCGACGTCCGCGGCGTGCCAGATCTCGCGGATCACGCCGCTGTTGGTCTGCAGGTCCCAGACCCAGCGCGTCATCAGCGGGAACCGCTCGGGGTCCGCGTTGTGCAGGACCTCGGCCGCCAGGTCGCGCACCCAGCGGTGCTCGGACCCATCGCCGAGGCCGCTGCAGAAGGACCCGATGCGCGCATCCGTCGTGACGGGATCGGTCCGCACCGCGAGCAACTCGACCAGCGCGCCGCGCAGCTCATTGAAGCCCGGCTCCTCCAGCCAGGGCCCGATGCGGCGCCGCACCGTCGACATGAAGGCGCACAACTGCTTGAAGGTGGACGCCTCGAGGCTGCCCGGGTCTTCGTCGAGCGCCTGCCTGAAAAGCGCGGACTTGAGCTTGAGCGCCTCGACATAGCGCTCGATGCCGCCCTGGTTCTCGCAGCCGGCGGCCAGCCGGGCCAGCGTCGAGTCGAGCCTGGGCCCGCTCAGTTCGAGTTGCGGCCCCGGCGCCTCGGCCGGGATCGCACGGCGCGACAAGAAGCCCATGCGGCGGCCTCAGGCGCTCGCGCGCGACGGCTGCAGGGCGCCCAGCGCGGCGAGTGCCGCCGCGCTGCCCTGGGCGATCGAGTCGTCGATGGTCTCGGGCCCGGTTGCCGCGCCGGCGACGAACACGCCTGCGCGCGACGTCTCGGCCGTGTTGCCGTAGAAATTGCCGCGGCCGATGTAGCCGTGCGGCTCGAGGTCCACGCCGAACACCGACGAGATCGACTTGTTGTCGACGTTCGGGTCCATGCCGATGGCGTGCACGACCATGTCGAAGGGAATCGTAATCGGCCGCTTGACCAGCGTGTCCTCGCCCTTGACGATCAGCTTCTCGCCATCCGAGGTGACCTCCGCGATGCGCGCCTTGATGTACTTGACCTTGAACTCCTCCTGGCTCTTCCAGTAGTACTTGGTCTCGTAGAGGCCGAAGGTGCGGATGTCCATGTAGTAGATGTAGACGTGGCAGTCCGGCAGTTCCTCGCGGATCTCCATGGCCATGTTGGCGGAGACGGTGCAGCAGATCTTGGAGCACCATTCGCGGCCGATCTGGCGGTCCCGCGAGCCGACGCAGAGCAGGATGGCCACTCGCTTGGGCTTGCGTCCGTCGGAGGGACAGCGCACGCCCTTGCCGGAGGAGATCATCTGCTCCACCTGGGTCGTGGTCACGACGTCCGGAAACGTGCCGAATCCCCATTCGGGCTTGTTGAGCGAGTCGAAGTGGGTGAATCCCGTGGTGAGGATCGCGGCGCCGGCGGCCACCTCCGTGCCGTCGGAGAGCGTCGCCTTGAAGTTGCCGGGCGCGCCGTCAAAGGCGGTGACCCGGACCTCCTTGCGCACCTCGACCAGCGCGTCCGTCTCCACGCGCCGCACCATGCCGCCGATCGCGTCCCTGGCCCACTCGCCCGAGGGGACCAGCTTGGCGTAACCGGACAGGATCGGCGCGCCACCGAGGCGGTCCTCTTTCTCCACGATGATGGACTTCTGGCCGACCCGGGCCAGTGCATGGGCCGCCGCGAGGCCCGCGGGGCCCGCGCCGACGATCAGGATGGGCTGGTTCATGCTTGCCTGCCGATTCTCTTGTAGCCGGGACCCGAGGTGATCATGCGCCGCGGGTCGTAGAGGTTTTCGCCGCGGCCTTCCGCGACGTCCTTGAGATAGGACTCGAACTCGGCCTTCTTCGCCCGCCAGTCGATGCCGAGCTTCTCCATGAGGGTCTCGGTCGAGGACGCGTGCCAGTGCGACTGCACGATCTTGTAGGGATGGGCGCCGCAGACCAACGCCGCGAACTGGCAGTCGGCAAGCACCGGCAGCTGCACCTGCTTGCCGGCCGCCTTGCTGATCCACTGGTTCTTGTCGAGCGTCGTGATGCAGCCCGTATCATGGCCGATCATCACGTCGGCCTGGGCTTCCTCGACTGCGACGCGGATCTTGCGGTCGATGGCGAAGGAGCGGGTGAACTCGCGTTCCGAAATGATGTGGCGGAAGCCGAAGCCGCAGCAGTCGTACCAGGTCGAGTAGTCGATGACCTGCGCGCCGAGCGACTGGATGAGGCCGGTGGAAACCGCGACGCGATTGCCGTCCAGCACGTCCTGGTCGTAGATGACGTCCTCGGGGACCATCTTGTAGACGTGGCAGGCCGGGTGAATGGTGGCCCTGACATGGCTGCAGTCGATTTCCTGCAGGCTGGCCACTCGCTGGCGCATGACGTGCAGCCACTCGGAGTAATGCACGACCTCCTCGGGGATCAGCAGCTTGCCGTCGACCAGCCGGCCCAGCTTGCCGAGTATCGTCCGCACGCGTTCACGGAGCTTGGCCGACTGGATCAGGTAGCCGCGCACTTCCTTGTAGTTGCCGAAAGACGTGCCGCAGTGCACGAGCGGATAGTAATAGCCCTCGGGCAGGCCCTGCGCCTTGGCGGCGACGTAGGCCTGGTGGAAGTTCCTCAGGAACACCGCCGCCAGGCTCTCGATGTTGCCGATGCCGGAGCCGTGATAGTTCCATGCCGTGCAGGAGGTCTGGTCGGTCTCGTCGAGGTACTCGATGTCCATCCTGTTCATCAGCCACAGCAGCGACGCGGGGTAGCCCGGGATGTTGCCGCACTGTCCGCAGGACTTGTGGTGCCAGAGGCGCGTGCTCGGGATCTTCTTGTCCCAGCCGTAGAGCGTCTTGGTCATCACCGGCTTGTGTTCGTCGGTGACGCGGTGGACGACGATCTCGCCTTCCTTCTCGAGCTGCCACATCGCGTCGCGGACGTCGGCGACGCGGTCCTTGTTGGTCTGCATCGAGCGCTTGTTGATGATCTGCTCGACCCAGACGGTGGCGGTCACGGCCTCGGTCTTACTGAGGTTCGCGTCCTTCCACTCCTCGCCGTGGCCGGTGAAACGCTCGCCGGGCTTACTGCCCGCGGGGCCCTCGCCGGGCTTCCTGTCGTACGGTGTGGTCATCCTGCTTCTACCCCTCGTAGTGCAAAAGTTCCTGCGTAATGATTCACAGGGCCGCCGCTATTCGTCGTCCTCGTCTTCCTGGTCGTCCAGGAAGTCCTGCCAGTCGTCGCGCTTCTCGTCCATGATGTCGCTGATGACGTCGAACAGGTTCGTGTCGATCGTCTTCAGGCTGTCCAGCACGCCGGTCTCTTCCCAGATGGTGTAGAGCTCGACCGAGGTCTTCAGGTTCACTTCCCACGCGGTCTTGGTCGTGTGCAGGGTGGGCACGGGAATCGCCTTCCTGAGCGTCGCCAGCGGGGCGTCCACCTTGGAGACGTTCGGGCCCCAGTCGGGGAAGGCCTCCTTGCTGATCATGTCCGGCGACAGCTGGTTGCCCGTGGAGATCAGCTTGAGCATCACGCGGCTGAAGGGCCGGAGCACGTTGCGAGCCGATTCCATGCCGTGCTTGATCGCCACTTCGCGCATCAGCATCACCAGTCCGCCTGGCGAATTGCCGAAGGGGCAGCGCGCCGCGCAGGTGTAGCACTGTGCGCAGGCCCAGATCTTTTCCTGCATGGCATCGTAGATGCCTTCCAGGTTTTCGGTCCACAGCAGCTGCACGATTTCGCGCGGGCTGTAGTCGTAGTAGTGGGCCGAAGGGCAGGTGGCGGTGCAGATGCCGCAGTTGAGGCAGCCGTTCAGCTGGTGGTCGAAGCGCAGGTCCGACTGGATGTCCTGGAATATTTCCTCGAGCTTTTCCCGCCCGACCACCGGCGCATCCGAGACCGGGTCCCCGATGAACTCCTGGATGCGCGTTCCATGGGCGTGAGACATGCCGCCGTCCCCCTTCAGTAGGTCATCACCCGGACGTCGTCGTCTTCCATGATCTGCTCGATCAGGTGCGCGCCGCCGACGATGCCGCTGCACTCGGGTATCAGGTCTTCCTGCGTCATGTCGTGCAGGTCGAGGTTGGGCGAGCAGCAGTAGAATTTCGCTCCCGCCTCGTGCGCGTCCTTGATGAAGTCGTACACGCTCTTGGGCGAGCCCTCCTTGACGAAGAGCTTGTCGGCCACGCCTTTCTTCATCAGCAGGCCCGCGGTCGCGGTGCAGATCACCTCGACCTCGTATTCCATCGCGGCAGCGACGGTCGCCTGGAAGATCGGGGCACCGAGTTCCTCGCCGTTGCGCGGATCGGTGTTGGCCATGACGATGACGAGCTTGGATGCCATGCAGTGGTCCCCCCGGACTGGCGCAAGAAATATGCCGCAGCGCAGCATGCGCTGCGGCGCGCGAGCATTAGCCGACACTAATATAAATTCCTGGCGTTTGCCAACTTCTGTCGGCGGCGCGGCCCGGCCGACGCCTCGTCAGGGTTCCATCAAGCCCAGGACCCTGACGATTCCGGTCATGATCGGGACCAGGGCGTCCTCGATGGCCGGGCGTCGCTCGCGCAGCGCAACGAGTACCGGCCCGGGATCGGGCGGGCCCTCCGCGAACTCCATGATCAGGTCTTCGGCCATGGCGGTTTTCATTCCTGGGTGCCCGGTGAAGCCGAGCGCGCGTTCGCCCAGCTGGAAGACACAAGCTTCTCCGTCAACGGTTCTCGCCAGGACCTGCGCAGCCTGCGGCAGCACCGGGCGGTCACGCAGGTAGCGGGCCAGCGGGAAGCGCTCCGGAAGGAACCCGCCGAGGGCGTCTTCGCGCTGGCGCAGGGCGTCGCCCACATCGAACGCCAGGGGTGCGGCGCTCGAGCCGCCACCCGCCGCGATGCTGAGAACCTGCGCGCCGAGGCCGAGGCCGAGGAGGGGAACGCCGGCGGCCAGGGCGTGCCGCGCCAGCTCGACCTCCGGTCCGAGGGTCGGGACGTCGCGCTGACCGGCGCTGCCCCAGGGTCCGCCGCCCAGCAGCACCAGACCACCTTCGATGTCGGCGGGCGTCGGCAGCTTGCCCCCCGAGGTGAAGGGGCGGAAGTAGCGGAAGCGAATGCGCCGGCCCTCGAGGTGGTCCTCGATCAGCCCGAGGTATTCGGCCGATGTGTGCTGGAGTACGGCGACCGTCCTCAAGGCGTTGTCTCCCTGCCGCCGCCGGCATCCGGCCCGAGCGCGGATTCGAGCGCGCGGCGGAAATCCGCGGGCGTCACCGTCAGCGCCGCCAGTTCATGTTGCGCAAAGAACTGCTCCACGGCGTCGCCCGCGGCCGCCTTGCCCAGCCCCTTGAGGGACGACTCGAGGTCGAGCACGGCCCGTGGCGGCGCCACGAAAAAATCGCCCGTGAAAAGCACCTGCCCGATGCGGTCGCCGGCGACGCCCTCCAGCCGCACATAGGCGGTGATCGCGCCCCCCGGGCAGCTGTGGCTGCCCACCAGGAATGCCTCGCCGCTTTCCGGCTCGTCGATCTCGGCCACGAACGCGTCCTGGCCGAGTTCCTCGTCGAAAAGCCGTCGCGCCAGCGATTCCTCTCCGGCAGTCAGCGCGCCTGGCTGCCACTCGAGCCCGAGCCGCTGCTGAAAGCCGTGCAGCAGGGAGGCCTGGATTTCCGCCAGCGCCGGCGTCCGGCTGCCGAGCAGCTCCCTGAGCGTGACCACGCGCTGCGCGGCGCTGGCTGCGCCGTGGCGCGCCAACTTGGCTTCCGGCACCTTCAACGCGGACATCATGCGGCCCGGGTCCGTGTCGATGAGGACGGTGCCCTGGTAGATCAGCGTGTCGCCGTCGAAGAAGCCGCCGGTGCCGCTGATCTTCCTGCCGTCGACCTCGACGTCGTTGCGCGGCCGGTAGCGCGCGTCGACGCCGAGGCGGGAGAGCCCCGCGGCGACAGCCTCGCAGATCGCCTGCGCCACGTCGGCCAGCCCGCCCAGCCCGAGGGTGCGGCGGTGAAAGACCAGGGCCCAGCCGAGCTGGCCCTCGTCCAGGTAGATCGCTCCGCCGCCGGTGATCCTTCGCCCCACGCCGATGCCGTGGCGCGCGCAGTAGTCGAGGTCGATCTCGCGACTCAGCACCTGGTGCCGGCCGACCAGGGCGGTCGGGGGAAAGTGGATGAAGCGGATGGTGTCCGGAATTCGCGCGGCATGGTGCAGCTCGATCATCGCCTGGTCGAGCGCGACATTGAAACGCCCGTCGCGCAAGCCGGCGTCGACGACGCGGAAGCCCTGCTTCATCCCGGTATTCAGGAGCGTACGACCGGGATGCCCAGCTGGCGACGGATCTTGCGGAGGTCGGTCTTGTTGGGCTGGAACGGGTAACTGGCGATGTTGCTCGGCGGCGAGTCGCCGTAGGGCCGGTCGCAGGCCGAGACGTCCTCGCGGAACTTGCCCGGGCACCCGGAAGTGCGAAACGCCACGCCGTCACTGACGATGGCCTCGAGTTCCGCCGCGGGAAGGCCGTAGGCGGCGACCCGGCCATGTTCGTCGAAGGTCATCTGCTCGATGCGGACGCCGGCGTAGTCGATCAGGTAGCGGGCCAGCTGCACCCGGCGCCACTGGTCGCGCGGCGTCGCCGGCAGGTGGTCCATCAGCGAACCCTGCTCCGGGAAGAAGCAGAACATGTGGCTGTGGCCGCCCAGGTCGACGAGCCTCTGGACCAGCTCCAGCGCCTCGTACTCGGTCTCTCCCATGCCGATGATGATGTGGGCGCCGAATTTCTGCGGCCCGAAGACCTCGCGGGCCGCGAGCAGGATTTCCCAGTACTTGTCCCACTTGTGCGGCGACTGCACGCCCTTGCCGCGGGTGCGGTCGAAAAGCGCGGGCGTCGCGGCGTCGAGCGCGACGGTGAAGATGTCCGCGCCGAGGTCCTTCAGCCGGCGGACGTCGTCCGGCGTCATCGTCGTCGGGTTGGAAAGGATGGACACCGGGATCGCGCCAGGGTCGACGCGCGAGGTCCAGGCCTTGAGCACCGATACCGTGTCCTCGTCGGAGCGCGGGTGAGTGATCATGGAGATGCACATCCGGTGGAACGGGCTGCCGGCCAGGTCGCGGGCGACGATGTCCACCACCTGCTCCATGGGCACCGCCGGCCAGTCCACCCGGATGAAGTTGCGGTCGGCATAGTCGCGCTCGGCTTCGCGATGTCGCGCCAGCCCGCAGTAGGCGCAGTTGGCCCGGCAGCCTTCGGGGTAGGTGAGCAGGAGGTTCAGGCAGCGGGTGCATTCACATCTGTGCATCTTTCCCGGCATGAGCCCGAGCGTCATCGCGGCGGCCGTCGACATCTGGACGTACTCGGGAGAGCGCATGTGCGGCGCCAGCACGTTGTTGTTCGGCAGGTAGACGCCCGCCGCCGGCAGCCCCGCGTCCTTGACGCGCCGGCCGTTGCGCAATTCCTGGGGAGTCCGGGCCGGCGTGCGCGGTTGCATCGCGGGGTAGGCGTTGAAGCCCAGGCCGTCCGCGGTGCCATCGGCCGTCGCGCCAGTCGTGCTCTTGATGCAACTCATGCTTGCTTGACTCCAGTCGTCGTCCGGTGTGAAACGGCTCAG
>DATHZW010000292.1:0-10213 GCA_035458405.1 Steroidobacteraceae bacterium
CGGCGCCGGTCGCGGCCATCTGGTCGAGCCAGCGGCCGCCGCCCTTGGTGAACAGGACCGCGGGCACGCGACGGCCTTCGCGCTCGCGGGTCAGGCCCGCCACGATACGCGCCATGTATTCGAGCGAGAACTCCCGGTACTGCGCCGGCGCAAGTGACCCGCCCCAGGTATCGAAGACCATCACGGCCTGTGCGCCGGCCTCGATCTGGGCGTTGAGGTACGCAGTCGTCGCCCGGGTGACGACGTCCAGCATGCGATGCAGCAGCGCGGGGTTTGCGTACATCATGCCCTTGATGTGGGCGAAGGTCTTGCTGCCGCCGCCTTCCACCATGTAGGTGCCGACGGTCCACGGCGAGCCGGCGAAACCGATCAGCGGTACGCGCCCCTTGAGTTCGCGCCGGATCAGTGACACGGCGTCCACGACGTAGCGAAGCTCCTTGGCCGGGTCCGGCACGAACAGCGCGTCGACGTCGGCGGTACTGCGCACGGGGCGCGCGATCTTCGGGCCCTCGCCCGCCTCGAACTCGAGGCCGAGCTTCATGGCGTGCGGGATCGTCAGGATGTCGGAGAACAGGATCGCGGCATCGAGGGGGAATCGCTCGAGGGGCTGCAGCGTCACCTCGCAGGCGTAGTCCGGGTTCATGCACATGGCCAGGAAGCTGCCGGCCCTGGCGCGGGTCGCCCGGTACTCCGGCAGGTAGCGCCCGGCCTGGCGCATCATCCACACCGGCGTGCGGTCGGTCGGCTGGCGCAGCAGGGCCCGCAGCAGCAGGTCGTTGGCAAGCGGCGCGCTCATTGGCCGTCCCCGAACACGGCGGCTATTGTCTTCTGGATCGCCTCGGCCGCCGCGCGCGGATCGGCCGCGTCGCGGATGGGGCGGCCCACGACGATGTAGTCGGCGCCGTTGGCGAACGCCTGCTGGACGTTGACCACCCGCTTCTGGTCGTCAGCGGGCCGGTTCTCGACCGGCCGGATGCCGGGCGTGACCACGATCAGCTTCTCGTCCACTCCGTCCCTCAGCATCTTCGCCTCCAGTCCCGACGACACGACGCCGTCACAGCCCGCCTCGAGCGCGCGCCGCGCGCGCGACAGGACCAGTTTTTCGACGTCGCATTCGAAGCCGAGGTCGTCGAGGTCGCCGCGGTCGAGGCTGGTCAGCACCGTCACCGCCAGGATCTTGACGTCCCCCTTGGCCGCGGCCGCCGCCTCCATGATCCCCTGGTTGCCGTGCACCGTCGCGAAGGTGACGCCGCGGTTGGTCAGGTTGCGCACGGCGGCCGCCACCGTCGCCGGCACGTCGAAGAACTTCAGGTCCACGAACACTTTCTTGCCGCGCCCCACCATCCAGTCGAGCAGCTCGAAGTAGCCGCCGGACATGAACAGCTCCAGGCCGAGCTTGTAGAACACGACGGCGTCGCCGAGCTCCTCTGCCAGGCGCCGGGCCGCGTCCGCGTCCGGCACGTCCATCGCGAAAATGAGCCGCTCACGGGCGGGAATGCTGATCCGGGTCACTCGGGTCTCCTGCTCGGGAATGCGCGAATGCTACTGGATCGGCCGCCGCTCGGGTGGCCCGGTTGACCGTATTGACGTCCGCCGTCCGGTGCCTGGTACCTCTGCGCCGGTGTCTGGCACCGCTGGCACGGCGCTTGTCCGGTAGCCGGGCATCGAGAGCGGTGCCTGACACCCCCGCTCCGCGTGACATCCCGCCAACGCTGGGCGCCAACCCCCGCCCGCCGGCTGCGGGCGGGTATTGGCGCCGCGGCGCAGAGGTGCCTGGCACCGCTTCGCGGTGCCAGGCACCGGAGCTGCTGTGGTCAGCCGGCCTGGATCGTCAGGCGCTGGCCGATCGCCATGAGCTCTTTCCGGCTCGAATCCCGGTCCATCTGCTCCAGCGGCAGCGCAACCAGCGCCTCGATGCGCGCCTGCAGCAACCGACAGGTCCTTGCCAGCGCCTCGCGGTGTTCCGCCTCCGTCCGGCCACCGGTCAGCGGGTTGGGCGTCGGCCAGCGGGCCTCGACGGGCGCGGACGGATCGCGGCTGCCGAGTTCCTCGAGCGGCTCGTCGCAGACCGTGATCAGGTAGTCCAGCTTCGGCGCGCCCAGCCCGAAGAAATGCGCCCAGCTCTTGCTGCGCAGCCCCGCCGTCGGGATGCCATGTCCAGACAGCGTTTGCAGCGTCAGGGGATGAACCGCGCCGATCGCGCGCTCCCCGGCGCTGAAGGCCTGGAAGCGGTCCCCTCCGATCTTGTTGAGGATCGCCTCGGCCATGATGGATCGTGAAGCGTTGTAGACGCAGAGAAACAGGACGGTCTTCATGGCGTGTCCGCGGTAGCTCGATTGACGGCAGGCCGAAGCCCGGTGTCGGCCCCGGGCGAGATGGCCTCCAGTATGCCCGACATGATCGAGAGCGGGCTCGGCGGGCATGCCGGGGACCGGCGAGAAAGCGGATGCCCCGCCCCCTTGGGTCGCAGACCGGGTTGCCGGGCGCGTGGATTCCGAGTCCGCGGCCGTTGCAGGAGCCCGCGTCGACCGTGAACAGGTGCCTGGCACCTCTCAGGTGCCAGGCACCTCCTCTATCTCGGGACCCGGCTCCGCCGGCCTGGCGATGCGCTGCACCAGCAGCTTGTCGATGCGCCGGCCGTCCATGTCCACGACCTCGAAGCGCAGGTCCTTCCAGTCGAAGGTGTCCGCGGTCGACGGCAGCCGGCCGAGCTGCGCCAGCACGAACCCGGCAATGGTCGTGTAGTCGTCGCCCGCGGACATGTCACGGCGCTCGAGCAGGCGCTCGGCGTCGTCGATCGGCAGGCGTCCGTCGATCAGCCACGAGTCGTCCGCCCGCCTGACGGCCTCGGGCAGGTCGGCGTCGCCGAAGTCGGGCAGCTCGCCGGCGATGGCCTGCAGGACGTCGGTCGACGTGACGATGCCCTCGATCGAGCCGTGCTCGTCCACGACCACGGCCAGGTGGACGGCGGCCTCGCGAAACAGCTCCAGCAGTCGCAGGACGGTGGTGGTCTCCTGGATGACCAGCGGGGCCAGGGCCCGCTTCGCCAGCTCCGGCCCCGCCGGGTCGCGCACCCATTCGAGCAGCTCGGTCACCGAGGCGACGCCGACCAGCTCGTCGATTTCGTCGCGGCAGACCAGGTAGCGCGAATGCCCGCTGGTGCGCACCGCCTTCCAGACGGTCTCGCGCGAGTCCTCGACGTCGATCCAGAGGATATCGCCGCGTGGCACCATGATGCTGCGGACGTTGCGATCCGCCAGTTTCAGCACGCCCTCGATCATCCGGTGTTCTTCGCGATGGAAGACGCCCTCGCGCGTACCCTCGGCGATCAAGGCGCGGATGTCGTCCTCGGTGACGCCGTGCCTGGCGCTCTTGCGCATGCCGAGCAGGCGCAGCACCAGGTCGGTGGACTTCTGCAGCAACCACACCAGCGGCGCGCTGACCCGCGCCACCATCTGCATCGGCGGCGCAAGCGCGATGGCGATCGACTCGGGATGCCCTAGGGCCCAGCGCTTGGGCACGAGCTCGCCGATGATCAGGGACAGGTAGGTCACCCCCATGACCACGACCACGTAGGCGGCCGTCTCGGCGTACTCCGTGAGCAGCGGGAACCCCGCGAGCCAGGCTTCGAGGGGCTGGGCAAAATTCGCGCCCGAGTACACGCCGGCCAGCACGCCGATGAGGGTGATGCCGATCTGGACCGAAGAAAGGAAGCGGGTCGGCTCCTCCATGAGCTTGAGCGCGGCCCTGGCGCCCTTGCTGCCCTGCTCCGCCATCTGCTTGAGCCGGATGCGCCGCGACGAGACGACAGCCAGCTCGGCCATCGCGAAGAGGCCGTTCAGCAGCAGCAGCGCCAGCAGGATCAGGAATTGAACAAGCATGATTGGCCGGACCATCCCCTGCCCGGTCGCAGGATTCTAGCAGCAATGCCGCCGCCGGCCGGGCCTCAGGCGGCCCGGGCCCGCGCCGCCCCGGCTTCGTACCACCCCTTGGTGCCGTTGACGACCCGGACGACGACCAGCATCAGCGGGACCTCGATCAGCACGCCCACCACGGTGGCGAGCGCCGCGCCCGACTCCAGGCCGAACAGGCTGATGGCCGCCGCCACGGCCAGCTCGAAGAAGTTGGAGGCGCCGATCAGCGCGGAGGGGCCGGCGACACAGTGGGCCACGCCGAGCCGGCGGTTCAGCAGGTAGGCCAGCGAGGAATTGAACAGCACCTGGACCAGGATCGGCACGGCCAGCAGCGCGATGACGATGGGCTGGGCGAGGATCGCGTCTCCCTGGAAGGCGAACAGCAGCACCAGCGTCGCCAGCAGCGCCACCAGCGACCAGGGCCCCATGCGCCGGATCGCCGCCTGGTAGGCCGGCTCGCCCCGCTTCAGCAGCGCGCGCCGCCAGGCCTGTGCGATGGCCAGCGGCACGACGATGTACATGACCACGGAAATCAGCAGCGTCTCCCAGGGCACCACGATCGCCGACACGCCGAGCAGCAGGCCGACGATCGGCGCGAAGGCGAACACCATGATCAGGTCGTTGAGCGCGACCTGGGTCAGCGTGAAGTTGGGTTCGCCCTTCGTCAGGTTGCTCCAGACGAACACCATCGCCGTGCAGGGTGCCGCCGCCAGCAGGATCAGCCCGGCGATGTAGCTGTCGAGCTGTCCCGGCGGCAGCAGCGGCGCGAACACGTGGCGGATGAAGACCCAGCCGAGCAGGGCCATCGAGAACGGCTTCACCGCCCAGTTGACGAAGAGGGTGACGCCGATGCCGCGCGCGTGCTGCCGGACCTCGTGCAGGCGACCGAAGTCGATCTTCACGAGCATCGGGACGATCATCACCCAGATCAGCAGCCCGACCGGCAGGTTCACTCGCGCGAACTCCAGACCGGAAACCATGCCGACGAAGCCAGGCGCGAGCTGCCCGAGGCCGACGCCGGCCGCGATGCACAGCGCCACCCACAGCGTCAGGTAGCGCTCGAAGAAACCCAGGTCGGCGCCCGCCGCTTCACGAGCGGTGATGTCGCATTGAGCCGTCATTCTGGTCTCCTGGTGCGCCCCCGGCGGCGTCAGCCGTCATCCGTTCGCGGAAGACTCGTCCCGATCTCGGCGAGTCGGCGTTGCATGCCAGGCCCGCCGAGCGAAGCGGCGGGCAGGCCCGTGAGGGCCCTGACGCGATGCTCCAGCACGTCGAAGGCCTGGCGGAAGGCGTTGTCGATTTCGGACTCCGTTCCGGTGGCGGCCGCCGGGTCCGCGACACCCCAATGCGCGGTGACGGGATGTCCCGGCCAGGCGGGACAGGCCTCCGCGGCGGCGTTGTCGCAGACAGTGATCACGAAGTCGATGTCCGGGGCGCCCGGCGCCGCGAATTCGTCCCAGCTCTTGCTGCGCGCGCCTTCCGCCGGAATGCCCATCCGCCCGAGCAGCCTCACCGCATGGGGATTGACCCGGCCGGCCGGAAAGCTGCCGGCGCTGAAGGCCCGGAAACGTCCGTGGCCCCAGTGGTTGAGCAGGGCCTCCGCCAGGATGCTGCGCGCCGAGTTGCCGGTGCACAGGAACAGGACGTTGAAGGTCCGGTCACTCACGATCGACATCCTGCGCCATCAGAGCGACGGTTGCGTGACGGTCGCCTCGGCCACCACGAGGTTGCGCCCCATGTGCTTGGCGCGGTACAGGCGGGCATCCGCGGTGGCCACCATCGACTGGGCGGTGACGGCGGCGGTCCGGCCGACCACGCCCATGCTGATGGTGACCCGCAGCCCCGGCGCCACTTCCGACCAGTCGGCGTCCTCTACCGTCCGGCGCAGGTCCTCGCAGACCTGCGCGGCCATGTCTTCGCCGGCCCCGATGAAACAGAACAGGAACTCCTCTCCGCCATAGCGCGCGATCAGGTCGGTGCTGCGGACACGGTCGCCGAAGATCCTGGCCACCTTCTGCAACACCCTGTCGCCGACGCCGTGGGAATAGCCGTCGTTGATCTGCTTGAAGTGGTCGATGTCGGCCAGCGCCACGCTCAGCTCGCGGCCCTCGCGATGCGCCAGGTCGACCTCCCGCTCGACGAAGTCCTCGGCGAAGCGCCTGTTCCTGAGACACGTCAGCACGTCCCGCGTGACCATCTGCTCCAGCTGTTCGGTCTTCTCGCGGAGCGCCTCGGTCCGCGCCTCCACCAGCTGCTCGAGCCGGCGGCGCATCTCCGCGAACTGCTTGAGCCCCAGCATGCCCGCGCTCAGCACCACCAGCAGCAGCACGAAGGCCGGCTTGTCGAGGTTCGTGTAGACGATCGCCACGAGGATCGCGATCAGCCCGGAGACCAGCTCGGTGATGGTCTCGAAGGCGCTGATGACGCCGAAGGGGTTCTTTGCCTGGCAGTAGTAGACACCCGCCATGCCGAGTTCGTTGAGCGCCTGCATCACCAGGACCAGCAGCAGCAACAGCGCCAGCGCCTGGAGGTCCAGGGCCGAGACCGGCACCGGGCCGCCCAGCCATACGTACAGCCAGCCGGCGCCGAGCACGACGAGTGTCATCAGGCCGGCGTTGGTCAGGACCGCGTCGATGACCTGGTACAACGGAACGCCCTTGCGAAGCCGGTGCCAGGGGTAGACCAGCGACGCCAGGAACGCCACCCAGGCCGCATCCACCGGCCCCAGCACCAGGATGCTGGAGACCTGCGCGACCCGGTCGAAGGACACGTGACCGACGACCGGATGAGGGAAACCGATCGAAATCGTGAACAGGCTGAACAGCAGGAAGAAGGAAACCTGGGGCCAGCGTCCGGACTCGAGGAATGACGCCTCCGGCCAGGTATGCCAGAGCGCCACCGCGGCGCCCGCGAACAGCAGCAGGGCGAACACGAACTCGGCGCGCCAGCCGTCCGGCTGGATGGCCAACTCCCGCGGCTGCTCAGCCCCGACCTGGTCCATGGCCTGCCCGACTCCACCAGCTGGTTGCACCGACCGCTGCCGCGCGCCTGTCCGCAGGGACCGCCATCACGCCCCCAGGAACATGCGGTAAGCCGGGTTGTCGGTCTCCTCGACGTAGCCGTAGTGCAGTTCATCCAGGTGGCTGAGGAGCTCCGCCCTGTCGGCCGGCGGCACCTGGATGCCGGCCAGCACGCGGCCATAGTCCGATCCGTGGTTGCGGTAGTGGAACAGGCTGATGTTCCAGCGCGAACCGACTGCCTGCAGGAACCGCGACAAGGCGCCCGGTCGCTCAGGAAACTCGAAACGGAACAGGAGCTCATTCTCGAGCCCGCGTGCGTGCCCGCCCACCATGTAGCGGACGTGCAGCTTCGCCATTTCGTTCTCGGTCATGTCCAGCACCGGGAACCCAGCCTCCTCGATCGACCGGCGCAGCGCATGGCGTTCGTCGTGGCCGCCGGACAGCGCGATGCCGACGAAAATCTGCGCCCGCTCGACATCGCCGTAACGATAGTTGAATTCGGTGACGCTGCGCCGACCCAGCAGTTCACAGAATCGGCGGAAAGTGCCGGGCCGCTCCGGAATCTCGACCGCAAACAGCGCCTCGCGCTCGCCGCCGAGGTCGGCTCGCTCGGCGACGTGGCGCAGCCGGTCAAAGTTCATGTTGGCGCCGCAGTTGATGGCGACCAGCGTCGCGTCGCGGCAGCGCTCCCGCGCCACCCATTTCTTCATTCCCGCGACGGCGAGCCCGCCGGCGGGCTCGACGATTGCGCGGGTGTCCTCGAAGATGTCCTGGATCGCGGCACAGGTCTCGTCGGTCGAGACCGTCACGACTTCGTCCACGTACTTCTGCGCCAGGCGGAACGGTTCCGCGCCGACCCGCCGCACCGCGACGCCGTCGTGGAAGATGCCGACTCGATCGAGCGTGACCCGCTCACCCGCAGCCAGCGAGGCCTGCATGCTGGCAGCGTCGTCCGGCTCGACGCCGACGATGCGTATCTCCGGGTACAGCGACTTGACGTAAACGGCGATGCCGGCGATCAGGCCGCCGCCGCCGACCGGCACGAAGATGGCGTGGATGCCGTCCGGCCGCTGGCGCAACAGTTCCATGGCGATGGTGCCCTGGCCGGCGATGACCTCCGGGTCGTCGAAGGGGTGGATGAACTCGAGCCCCCGGGAGTCCGCCAGCGTCCGGGCATGCCCGTAGGCCGCATCGTAGTCGTCGCCGTACAGCAGGATCTCGCCGCCAAGGTCGCGCACCGCCTGGACCTTGATCGCGGGCGTCGTCTCCGGCATGACGACGAGCGCGGGGATCCCGCGCCGGCGCGCGCCCAGCGCCACGCCCTGCGCGTGGTTGCCGGCCGACGCGCAGATCACGCCGCGGGCGGCCCGCTCGGGCGGGAGGTGCGCAATCTTGTTGTAGGCGCCGCGCAACTTGAACGAAAAGACCGGCTGCAGGTCCTCGCGCTTGAACAGCACCTCGTTGCCGAGCCGCCGCGTCAGGCGCGGCGCCGGGTCGAGCGGGGACTCGATCGCAACGTCGTAGACGCGCGCCTTGAGGATGCGCTCGATGTAGCCGTAATCCATGGCAGACGGACCAACCGGGGACCCGGTCAACATTAGCAGGATTCCGGGTCCTGCGCCCTGGCGGGCAGGCACCGCCAATCGCGGCATGCGGGCCTTGTCGGAACCGGTTCCACCCCGGGCGGCCGGGCCAGCAGGCTATTGGTCGACGGCCGGCCTGAGCTGGAATCGGAACCGCGCCTTGCCCAGCGTCACGATGTCCCCGTCCTGCAACAACTCCCGGCGCACGCGCCGGTCGTTGACGAAGACCCCGTTGCGGCTGTCCGCGTCCTCGATGACCGCGTTTTCCGGCCCGAGCCGAATGTAGGCATGAGTGCGGCTGATGTAGCTCTCCCGGACCTGCAGGTCGTTCTCCGGCGTCCGGCCGATGGCAATCCGCGGCCGGGCGAGGCTGTGCACGGACTCCGGCCCGTTGTCGATGCGCGCCAGGTAACGCGGCTTGAGCGATTCCTCCTGCGGCTGCGCCATCGGCCCGCCGGGTGCAGCCTCGAGCGCGCTCCGCGCGGTCCGCAGGTCGGACTGGAGGTTCGCGATCCTGTCGTCACGGCGGGCCAGTTCGCCCGACAACGCCGCCAGGCGCGCAAGGAGCAGCTGGCGATCCTCGCCCGCCAGGGTCGGCTCGTCAGGACCTGCCGCCGGCTCCCCGGCCGGTTGGCGCCGCTCATGTTCCGCCGCGAGCGCCGCTTCAAGCTCGGCGACCCGCTGCTGCAGCAAGGCCAGTCCAGAATCCGGTGCGGAAGCCTTGCGGAGGTCGGCTGCGTAGCGGCGTCGCGCCTCCCGGCTCCGCAGCCTTTCGAGCAGGCTCTCTATCCGCGCGTCGCGTTCGTCCAGCGCGACCTTGAGCTCCAGCGATTCATCGACCTGGCGGGCGAGCCCCGCCTTCAAGACGTCGCCTTCGGCGGCGCCCGCATCGAGCTCGTCCCGGGCCACGTGCAGCGCGTTCTGCAGTTCGGCGATGCGCTCCTTCAGCTGCTGCTGCTCGCGCCGCCCCTCCAGCGACAGGCTCTCCCGGGTCGCCTGCAGGAGACGCTCCTCGGCGGCGGCCAGCCTTGCCTGGTCTTCCTCATGCGCCGCATCGCGCGCCTGCAACTGGGCAACGAGTTCCGCGACCCGGGCCTCCAGGCGCTGCTCCCGCTCCCGTGACTCGCTGAGCTCATCCTCGAGCCCGGCGATCGCGACCCGCCGCTCGTCATGCAGGGCCGAAACCTGGACGTGCTTGCACTCGAGATCCCGCAGTCGCTCCTCGAGTCCGGCCCGGTCGCGGCTTGCGGCCTGCCCGGCGCGCATGAGTTCGCTGCGCGCCTGGTCCAGCTCCTTCTCGGCCCGGGTCAGCGCGAAGCCCTTCTGGCGCAGCAGCGTGGTCAGCTCGGCGAGCGCCGCATCGCGCTGCTCCAGTTCCTGCTGCAGTTCAGCCGCCGCGACCTCGCTGCGCGTCCAGGTACCGGTGGTTTCCAGCAGTTCATCCTGTTCGGCGCGCTGGATCGCCTCCTGGTCGAGCTCAGGCAGCCTGTCGGTGCGATCCGGGTCGTCGTCTGGCGTCAGCGAAGCGCCGCGTGGGTCCATTGCCGGTCACTATAGATGGGGGTTGTGCATTATCGGCAGGCCCTGCAAGCCGTTCCATGGAGCGGTTCTCAGAAAGACGTTGGCGGCCATGGCTTCGGTACGGTGACAGCGGCGGGAAGCCACACCTGCATCGATCCGGTACGAGAGCGGGCCT
>DATHZW010000293.1:0-25289 GCA_035458405.1 Steroidobacteraceae bacterium
CGCAGGAACTCGGTCCGCGTGCGCGGGTCGCTGCGGAACCTGCCGAGCATCTGGCTGGTGACCATCGACACGCCGCGCTTGTGCACGCCGCGGGTGGTCATGCACTCGTGCTTGGCGTCGATGACCACCGCCACGCCACGGGGCTTGAGCACCTTGTTGATGCACTGGGCGATCTGCGCCGTCAGCTTCTCCTGCACCTGGAAGCGGCGCGCATAGCCGTCCACCACCCGCGCCAGCTTGCTGATGCCGACCACCTTGTTGGTCGGCAGGTAGCCGACATGTGCCCGGCCAATGATGGGCGCCATGTGGTGCTCGCAGTGGGATTCGAACTCGATGTCGCGCAGCACGACCATCTCGTCGTAGCCGGCCACCTCCTCGAAGGTCCGGGCCAGGTACTCGGCGGGATCGGTCTTGTAGCCGGAAAACCAGTCCAGGTAGCCCTCCGCCACCCGCCGCGGCGTATCCAGCAGGCCTTCTCGCGCCGGATCCTCGCCGGCCCAGCGCAGCAGGGTCCGGACAGCCTCCTCGGCCTCCTCCTGGCTCACCGTCACCATGAACTTCGCTTTCTTCCTGGCTGCCATGTCGGTTCCTCCAGCCCAGCGGACCCTGTTCAGACTATACCCCAAGGCGTCCGGCAGACCCGCCTGCCGGGCCTGTTCGCGGGCCGGCGGCCGCCGGATGCGGCCACGCCGCCGCATCGGTCACCCGGAGCACTAGCGGTCTGCGCGGATGCCCGGCCCACCGGCGGCCGCTACCCTTCGCTTGCCCGCAGGGAGTCACGGCCATGCTCACGGATCGCTACAAACAGGCGCTGCAATTCACCGCGGAAGTGCACGAGGGACACATGAAGAAGGGTGGCGGGGTCGCCTACCTGTCGCACCTGTTGTCGGTCTCCGCCCTGGTCATGGAAAACGACGGCGACGAGGACGAGGCGATCGCCGGGCTGCTGCACGACTCGGTCGAGGACCGGGGCGACACCTACCAGACCCGCTGCAATGCCAGGCCGCCTGTCGGCCGCGCCGCGCTGAAACATGACATCGAGAGGCTCTTCGGGGCCCGTGTCTGCGCGCTGGTCCTGCATTGCACCGACGACGAATACCTCCCCGAGGGGAAGCCCGCCCACAAGGGCAGCGCCGAGGAGTGGAAGATCCGCAAGAAAGCCTACCTGGAGAAGCTGGCGAAACAGGCGGATACCGGCGCCCTGCGCGTGAGCTGCGCGGACAAGCTGCACAACGCGCGCGCCATCCTGGTGGACTACGAGACGCTCGGCGAGGAAGTCTGGCAACGCTTCCGCACCCAGAGCAAGGCCGACCAGCTGTGGTACTACAAGGGCCTCGCAGGGATCCTCGGCCAGCGTGCCACCGAAGCGGGCGACGTGGGCCTCAAGCGCCTGGCCGGCCAACTGAGCGCCGTCGTGCAGGCGATCGAGCGTCACCGGCCGATCTGAGCCACCTCACCGGCAACGTCCACGCAGCGACGGGTGGCAACGAAACCGGGGCCTGCCGGCGCCGCGCCCCCATGACAGCCTTCTCGCCCGCACGCTGCTGGACGGCCTGCCCCTCATGTGGCGAATCGCAGCTCCACAGGGATCGAAATGGGCTCGAAATGTTGGAAATCCGTTGCATCTGTTACTGATTCCCGGGGGTGCCCGATCCAGCAGACTTCGCCCATGCGGGTGCTGGTCGTCGACGACTCGGAAAGACTCCGCGAGGCCCTGGCCACCGGGCTGCGGACGCAGGGCATGGTTGTCGAGACCGCCGCCGACGGCCAGCTGGCGCTGGAGCGCCTGCAGCTGGCGCCGTTCGACGTCATCGTGCTGGACATCCTCATGCCGCGGGTCGACGGCCTGCAGGTACTGCGTCATGTGCGAACGGCCGGGCTGCCCACGCGCATCCTGGTGCTTTCGGCCCGCGACCAGGTGGAAGACCGCGTCGAAGCGCTCAACCTCGGCGCCGACGACTACCTGGTCAAGCCCTTCGCGTTCTCCGAGGTCAAGGCCCGTATCCTCGCCCTTGGCCGCCGCCATTTCGACGAGCCGTCGCCGGTCATCGACGTCGGTCCGGTGCAGATCGACACCACGGCGCGCGTCGCCACGGCTGGCGGCCGGCAACTCGCGCTGACGCCGAAGGAGTACGCACTGCTGGAGCTGCTGATGCGCCGGCACGGGCATGTGCTGTCTCGCGGCGCGATCTTCGAGCAACTCTACGAAAGCGACAGCGACGCCTCGGACAGCGTGATCGAGGTTCTTATGAGCACGTTGCGCGCCAAGCTCAGCGCGGCCGGCGTGGAGAAGTTCATCGAGACCCGCCGGGGCTTCGGCTATGTCGTGGCGTGAGCGCATGATGGGGTCGCTGGCCGGCAGGCTGATCCTCAGCCTGTCCGCCGCCATCGTCGTGTCGCTGGCGATCTGGCTGTTCGTCTTCCACATCCTCGTGCGCAACGAGCTGTACGGCAGCTTCGACGACGCGCTGGTGGCGCGCATGCAGTCGCTGGCGGCCTATGCCGTGAACAATCCGGGTGCCGAGGGCATCGCGGAATTCATGCCCGAGTTCCGCACGCAGCAGCACGAGAACTATTTCCAGATCTGGGATGCGGCAGGCACGGTGCTGGCGCGTGCGGAGTCGGGTGCGGGCCGCGACCTGCAGCGCCTTGCCGGCGTCATGGCTGGACCCACTTTCCATGACGCGGATCTGCCGGACGGACACCGCGGGCGCCTCGTCGTGCAGAACTTCCCGGTTCCCGAGGGTGATCCACGACAGGTCGTCACCGTAGTGATGGCCGGCGAGATCACCAAGCTCGAGGAACTCGAAGAGCGACTTCACCTGTTTGTCTTTCTGTGCTCGCTCGCGACGGTCCTCGTGGCGGTATCCATTGCCGTCCTCTCGGTCAGGCGAAGCCTGCGGCCCGTCGAGCGCCTGTCGCGGTCGGTTTCCGCCATCGACCTGGACAGCCCGGAGGCGGAACTCGACATCGCCGACCTGCCGAGCGAGCTCAAGCCCGTCGCCGGCAAGATACAGGTGATGACGCAGCAGCTGATCCAGGCCCTGGCGCGCGAGCGACGCTTCGCGCGCAACGTGGCCCATGAGCTGCGCACGCCGCTGGCGGAGGCGCGAATGCTGGCCGAGGTCGGCTCCATCGCGACGGACCCGGCGCAGGCCCGGAAATCCCTCGATGAAATCGGCAAGGCGACGCAGGAACTCGAGCAGATCGTCGAGGCGCTGCTGTCCCTGTCCCGCTATGAGTCGGGCATCCAGAAGCCGGAACCGGAACCGGTGGACCTGGCCTTCGAGATCCGCCGCCAGGCCACGCAGCTCGCCGGTGCCGCGAAGTCCCGCGGGCTGGCGCTGCACCTGGACATGCCGGCGGAGGCCTGGGTGCATGCCGACCCCGCCCTGGTCGGCCGGCTCGTCGCCAACCTGCTGGGCAACGCGGTGGCACATGCGCCGAAGGGCTCGACCATCGACGCGCGGCTGGGATCCGACGGCTCGTTCAGCATCGGCAACCCTGCGCCCCAGCTCAGCGAGGAGGACCTGCCGCGGCTGGGTGAGCGTTTCTTCCGCATTCACAGCGGCGACGGCGGCACCCACGCCGGGCTCGGCCTGTCGCTGGCCCGCGCCATCGCGATGATCCTGGGGCTGCGCATGCAACTGTCGCTGGCGCCCGACCATGAGCTGGTCGCCAGTGTCGCGGGATTCAGGCCGCTGCCAGACTAGGCGTCACTCGTGCAGCTCGATGATGTCGCCGTCGGCGACCGCGTAGTCGCGGCCAACGTGTTGCCCCTCGTGCGAGGCGTTCCACAGCCGCGCGTACTTGATCGACTCGACCAGCTCGCGATGCACCAGCCGCGCGACGTCCGCGACCGTCTGGCCGCGCCGCAGGGTGAAGGGCCGCGCATGGTCGGCGGGCTTGCCCGGCGCCTTCGTGTAGACCCTCACGACACCGAGCCTGTCGAACAGCCACGGGCCCAGGCGGTCGAGCCCGGCACCTGTTTCCGCCGAGACGGCGACGGCCGGATAGTCGACGCCCAGCAGTTCCTCCAGCGCGGCGACGTCGGCGCGGCTGTCCGGGTCCAGGTCCGCCTTGCTGGCGACCAGCAGCACCGGCAGCGTCAAGGCGAACGGGTCCTCGGCCTCCTCGCCCGGCTCGCCTGACGGGGCCGGATCTGCGGGCCAGCGTCTCGTCAGCCCGACGCGGCGTTCCGCCAGCATCGCCTGCAGGTCCTCGACCTGCTGCACGGCCTCCGGGTCGCTGATGTCCACCACCAGCAGGCCCGCGTCAGCCGACTGCAGCGCACTGCCGATCCAGTTGACCGGGTGTTGCGGGCTGAGGGGCGGCAGGTCGACCAGCTGCAGGTGGATGTCCCCGATCGGCATCATCCCCGGCTCGGGGTACTGGGTCGTAAACGGGTACGGTGCGACGCGCGCGCTCGAGCCCGTCAATTTCGCGTGCAAGGCGGACTTGCCGCTGTTCGGCGGGCCGAGGATCGCGACCTGCGCGGCGCCTTCCGGACGGACGACCAGCGCCGGCCCGCTGCGCGTGCCGCCCTTCCTGGGCCCGGCCAGTTCCTCGTCGAGTTCCTTGATCCGGCGCTTGAGGTCCGCCTGCAGGTGGTCCGTCCCCTTGTGCTTCGGGATCACCCGCAACATTTCGCGCAGGTGCTCGAGCCGCTCGGCCGGGTCGCGCGCGCGGCGCAGCGCGTCCGCCGCGGCCTTGTACTCGGGTGAGAGGTTGGCCGGCATCTCCGCTGGCCTGCAGGTCAGTCGGCGGTCAGCGCGTCGAGCACCAGGCGCGTCATTTCGTCCACGCCCGTTTCGCGCTGTTCGGGCGTCATGCCGCCTGGATGGGAGATGTGGTCGCTGACGGTCAACACGGCGAGCGCCTCGACGCCGAGCTCCGACGCGGCGCCGTAGAGCCCGGCCGCCTCCATCTCGATGGCGAGCATCCCAAGCCTGGCCAGTGCCGGCCGCAGCTCGGCATCCGGGTGGTAGAACAGGTCGCTCGAGAAGACATTGCCGACCCGCAGGGCGCGGCCGCGCTCGCGCGCAGTGCGCGTGACGCGCTCGACCAGCTGCCAGCTCGCAGTGGCCGGCAGGTCGTAGCCACGGAAGCGGATGCGGTTCACCTGCGAGTCCGTCCCGGCGCCGAGCGCGACGACGATGTCGCCAAGGTCCAGCGACGGATCGACGGCGCCGCAGGTCCCGACCCGCACGAGACGCTTCACCTCGTAGTAGCGCACCAGTTCCGTGGCGTAGATGAGGGTCGAGGGAATGCCCATTCCGGTTCCCATGACGGACACGCGGTGGCCGTTCCAGCTGCCGGTGAAACCGAGCATGTTGCGAACGTCGGTCACCTCCACGGCGTTGTCGAGCAGCGTGGTGGCGATGTGCTGCGCCCGGCGCGGGTCGCCCGGCAGCAGCACGGTGTCGGCGAAGGCGCCCGGATCGGCGTTGATGTGTGGCGAGCTCATGCGACGCTCCGTTGCGCGCGCGATGGCGCGGCCGGTTGCAGGAAGGATGTCCCGTTGTCCAGCGCCGGCAGCCCGAACCACGCGGCGAGCGACTGTCCGATGTCGGCAAAAGTGTCGCGACGGCCGATGGTGCCGGCCGGGACCGCCGGGCCGCAGGCGAGCACCGGTACGTATTCGCGGGTGTGGTTCCAGCCTGCCCAGCTCGGATCGTTGCCGTGGTCGGCCGTGATGACCAGCAGGTCGCCGGCCGCCAGCCCTTCCACCATCCGGCCCAGTTCGCCATCCAGCCACTCCAGTGCTCGCGCGTAGCCGGCGATGTCGCGCCGGTGGCCGTATTCCTGGTCGAAATCGACCAGGTTGGTGAACACCAGCGTCCTGTCCTTCGCCGCCTGCAGCGAGCCTGCCGTCGCCTTCATCAGGGCCTCGAGGCCGCTGGCCTTGACGCGCTGCGTGATGCCACGGCCCGCGAAGATGTCAGGCACCTTGCCGACCCCGACCACGGCGCCGCCGGCCTCGGCCAGGCGGTCGAGAAGCGTCTCGCCCGGCGGCGGAACGGAATAATCGCGGCGCTGCCCGGTGCGCTTGAAGTCGGCCGGCGTGCTGCCGACGAACGGGCGGGCGATCACGCGGCCGATGCGATATTGATCCACGAGCTCACGCGCGACTTCGCAGAGCGCGTACAGGCGATCGAGCCCGAAGGCCTCCTCGTGCGCGCAGAGCTGCAGTACCGAGTCCGCCGAGGTATAGGCGATGGGCTTGCCGGTTCGCAGGTGCTCCGCGCCGAGGCGCTCGATGATCTCGGTGCCCGAGGCATGGCAGTTGCCCAGGAAGCCGGGCACGCCGGCGCGGCGCGCCAGTTCGTCGAGCAGCGCCGCGGGCATCGAATCGGTCAGGTCGCCGAAATAGCCCCAGTCCTCGGCGACCGGCTGCCCCGCCATTTCCCAGTGACCGGAAATCGTGTCCTTGCCGCGTGACAATTCGGCCGCGTATCCCCAGGCCGCGACCGGCTCCACCAGGCCGTCAAAGCCCGGCGCGAGCACGCCGCGTGCCGCCGCGGAGGCCCGGACGAGGCCGAGCCGCTCCAGGTTCGGGATTGCCAGGGGCCCCTCGCGGCCGACGTTCGCCCGGCCCTCCGCACAGGCCTGTGCGATGTGGCCGAAGGTGTCGGCGCCGTCGTCACCGTAGGCGCCCGCGTCGGGCAGCGAACCCACGCCCAGCGAGTCGATCACCAGCAACACCGCCCGGCGGGGACTCGATCCTTGTTCCATGCTCATGTCCCCTAATTACACCGCCGCGGCCGGGGCGTCCACGCGTTCGATCACGGGATCGTGAAGGACGGGCGCCTGGCCCGCGATCCCGACGGCCGCCTGCACGAGTTCCGCGGCATGGGCGGCCGCGGACGCGTCCGTGGCGTGGACGCGGGCCAGCGGCTCCCCTGCGCGAACCGTGGCGCCGAGCGGCCGGATCCGGTCGAGGCCGACGCGAGGGTCGATGGAGGCTCCAGGATGGCTGCGGCCGCCGCCGAGCGCGACCACGGCCAGGCCCAGGACGCGGGTGTCGAGGGTCCCGACCCAGCCGGCACGTGGCGCGGCGACATCGACGACGACGGGCGCCGCCGGGAGGTAAGCGGTCGGCCGTTCCAACAGGTCCGACGGCCCACCGAGCCCGGCGACCATGCTTGCGAATCGCTGCGCCGCCTCGCCGGACGCCAGCGACGCCTCCAGCATCGCCCGGCCCGCGTCTTCGTCGGCCGCCAGCCCCCCCAGCGCCAGCAACGCGGCGCCCAGCGCCAGGGTCACCTCCATGAGGCGCGGGTCGGCCGGCTCGCCCCTGAGCATCGCGATCGCCTCCAGCACCTCGAGCGCGTTGCCCGCGGAGCGTGCGAGCGGCTGCGACATGTCCGTGATCAGCGCAACCGTCGGCAGGCCCGCCTCCGCGGCAACGCCTACCAGGCTCGTCGCCAGTGCGCGTGAGTCGTCGAGATCCGGCATCACCGCGCCGTTGCCGGTCTTCACGTCGAGCACCAGCCCCTGCAGGCCCGCGGCCAGCTTCTTCGAGAGAATCGATGCGGTGATCAGCGGGATGCAGTCCACCGTCGCGGTCACGTCGCGGATCGCGTACAGCCGCCGGTCGGCCGGCGCCAGCCGCGCGCCCGCGCCAACGATGACCACGCCCGCGCCGGCCAGCACCGACCGCATCCGCCGGTCTGAGGGGTGCACGTCGTAACCGGGAATCGATTCCAGCTTGTCGAGCGTCCCGCCGGTATGCCCCAGGCCGCGGCCCGAGACCATCGGCACGAACGCGCCACAGGCCGCGAGCATCGGCCCGAGAGGCAGCGAGACAAGATCGCCCACACCACCCGTCGAGTGCTTGTCGAGTACCGGGCCGTCCAGCCCGGCCTCGCGCCAGTCGAACACTTCGCCGCTGTCGCGCATCGCCCAGGTGAACTCGGCGCATTCATCCGGCTGCATGCCGCGGAAGGACACGGCCATCGCGAAGGCCGCGGCCTGTGCGTCGCTCAGGCTGCCGTCGGCAAGCCCCCGCGTGATGGCGACGAGTTCCTCCCTGGACAGGCGCCCGCCATGGCGCTTGCGCCGGATCGACTCCTGCGGCAACCAGCGCCGGGACATCAGTAATCCGCGCTCCGGCCGCCGTCGCCGGCCGCGCCGAAAGCCGCGCGTATCCCGGTCAGCAGGCCGCTGGCGCCGATGCGGAAATGCGCCGGCGTGGCCCAGCCCGCGCCGAGGATGTCGTCCGCCAGGCGCAGGTAGGTCGCCGCGTCGGCGAGGCTGCGCATGCCACCGGCGGCCTTGAAGCCCGCGCGGCCTCCACGGTCGCGGAGGGTCTCGAGCATGACGCGCGCCGCCTCGGGCGTGGCGCCGATCCTCGCCTTGCCCGTCGAGGTCTTGATGAAGTCCGCACCGGCATCGAGCGCAAGCTCGCTTGCCGCGCGAATGACGGCAGCGTCGGCCAGGACGCCCGATTCCAGGATGACCTTGAGCACGCGCCCGGCCGCGGCCTCGCGAGCCGCCATCACGGCCCGCCGGGCGGACTCGCGGTCGCCGGCCAGCAGCGCCTCCCAGGGGAGGACCATGTCGACTTCGTCCGCGCCCGCCGCGACGGCCCGGCGCGTCTCGCGCGCCACGCGATCGGCATCGGCGCTGCCATCGGGGAAATTGACCACCGTGGCCACCTTGACGGCCTTCGCTCCCGCGGCGTCCAGCGCGCGTCGCGCCGTGCCGATGTGCTCGGGATAGACGCAGACGGCCGCCGGCAGGCCTCCGGGCCCGGCGGCGGACGCGCACAGTGCCTCGATTTGCCGCGGCGAATCGTCCTCGCCGAGGCTGGTGAGGTCGAGCGCCGCCAGTGCGCGCGCGGGGATGTCAGTGGCTTGCCCGGCAGATGGGTTCATTACGGCTCCTTCACGGGTCGCCACGATACTCGACGCCGGCGCGGGCGGCTATTCAGTCGGCTCCGGAAGGCGGCCCGAGCTGTCGGTGGAGCGGACCCAGGCCAGGAACGTCGCCACGCCGTTGACGGCGTTGACGCAACGGATCGAATGAAAGAGGTCGAAGGCGTGCTGCGCTCCGTAGAGTTCCGCGTAGGCCACCGGCTGGCAGGACACCCGGCGCAGCGCCGCCACGAACCGGCGTCCTCCCTCCGGCCAGACGAGCGAGTCATGCGACCCGTGCAGGACGAGGAACGGCGGCGCCTCGGCGTGGACACAGCGGATCGGCGAGGCGCGCTCCCACTCGTCCCGCTCGTCCCGCGGGCTGGACTTCATGACCAGCCTTTCCACGAAGCTTGGACGCGACGACTGCGCCACGTCTTCGCCGTTGTGCTCCAGGAAGTCGAAGGCGCCGTAGAAGGGCACCGCCGCGACCACGGAGGTGTCGATGTCCTCGAAGCCGGGCTGGTACTGCGGATCGTTTGCGGTCAGGGCGACCAGCGAGGCGAGGTGCCCGCCGGCCGAGCCACCGGTCACCGCCAGGAACCCGGGATCGCCGCCGTAGTCGGCGATGTTCTCGCGGATCCAGCGGATCGCCAGCTTGCAGTCGATGAGATGCTCCGGAAACGTCGCCTGCGGGCTGCGGCGGTAGTTCGGCGCGACACAGACCCAGCCCTGTCGCGCCATCTCGTTCATCAGCGGCACGCCCTGGTCGTCCTTCCGGCCGAGGACCCATGCGCCGCCATGGATCTGCAGCAGCACCGGACAGCCGTGGGCGTGGCCGCGCGGCCGGTAGACATCCAGCCGGTTGCGCCGTCCAGCCGGACCGTAGACGATGTCCTTGACGCGCTCCACGTGCTCCCGGTCGTTGACGCGAAACGGCCTGACCCAGCGCGCGAACGGCGCGCCGGCCCTGAGCCCGGTGGCCCACTCCGGGCGGATGCCCTGGAAGAACCGCGCGCCAAGGCCTTCCTGCAGGCCGCGGTCGATCGCAGGCTGAGATTTCAGCGAGCGCCAGTGGAGCCGCAGCAGCAGCACCCAGGACGCCGCGACGAACGCCAGGCCGGCCCAGCCCTGCCAGTGATCCAGGGCGCCCCACCAGGCAAAGACGGCCGTCACCAGCGCCGACAGCGCCATGTGGTGCAGCGGCAGCTCGGCGACCGGCCAGGCGACGAGGAAATACAGCGGACCCTGGCCCGGCGGCCAGCGGCCACGCGAAACGGCGACTGCCGTGCCGAAGGCACCCCAGGCAGCCAGGACCAGGTAGAGCCACGCCGCGATCATGGCGCCGGTCGGTTGCGCCCGAGCCGCTCGTGGCTGGTGACCCAGTCGCCCGCGATGACGGAGCAGCCGAGCGAGATGTCACCTGCGAGCACGACTGCGGCGGCGATCTCTGCGAGCTTGTCGGCGGTGCCGGCGCCGTCGCAACCGAGAATCTTCAGGCATTCCTGCTGCGTGGGCAGGCCGGTGCCGCCGCCGCGCGTGCCGACGATGACGGACGGAAGCGTCACGGACCAGTAGTAGTCGCCGTTGTCACGGTACTGGGCGTAGGTGATCCCGGCATGGCACTCCGCGACGTTGGCCGCATCCTGGCCCGTCGCGATGAACAGGGCGGCGAGGCCGTTCGCGGCGTGGGGGCCGTTGTAGGTGGCGCCGGCCTGCATCGCCCCGGCGTTGGCGATGTTCCGGGCCCGGAACAGGGCCGAGGTCTCGACCCGCATGACGCGCCTGAGCACCTCGGCCGGGATGACGATCTCCGCGATCACGCGGCGCCCGCGCGAACGGATGAGATTCATCGCCGAGTGTTTCTTGTCGGTGTCGGTGGCCCCCGACAGCATGTACTCCGGATGCAGCGGGTGGGCCTCGCGCAGCCACTCGCAGGCCGCATGGGTGGCCTTGCCGGTCATGTTCTGGCCCGCGGCGTCGCCGGTCGTGTAGTTGAAGCGCGTGTGCAGCAGGTTGCCGACGTTGTATTGCTCGATCTCGACCAGCCGGCCGTAGCCGGTCGTGCCTTCGGCGACCTGCCGGACCTCCTCGAAGCTCGCCGCGAGCCACTGGCCGAAGTCGCGGGCCTGCAATGCGTCGGCAAAGATGAACACCGGCGCGCGCTGCATCGACGTCTTGACGATTGTCGCCCTGACGCCGCCGCTCTCGGTGATCACGCGCGCGCCGCGGCTGTAGCTGGCGACGAGCGTGCCCTCGGTCGTGGCAAGCGGGATGTAGAAGTCGCCCCGCGCGTGCTCACCTATGATCCTGAGGGGCCCGGCCAGCCCGACCGGGACCTGGGCGACGCCGATCAGGTTCTCGACGTTGCCTGCCGTGAGGCCGGGATCGAAGGACAGGCGGGGCAGGTGCTCGAGCGAAGCCCCGGTTTGCTCCTCCAGGAATTCACGGCGACGCCGCAGCGCGGCGGCCGAGTAGTCATCCTGTGGATTGCGCGGAATCGGGATGCGCTCGCTCATGGCGCCCGCCTCCCCGGTGCCGAGTCCATGCGAAACGCGAACGGCAGCAACTCGCCTATCGGCGCGGCACGCATCGCCGGACCCGGCCACGCGAAATGGACCAGGACGTCTGGCCCCAGCGCGAGCTCGCTGATGCGCTGGCGACAGCCACCGCAGGGGGAAATGCAGAAGGGCTCGCCGTCGTCGGTCTCGGCCCAGACGCCGACCTCGGCGATCCTGAACCCGGCGCCCTCCGCCAGGACGCCCGCGGCAATCGCCGCCGGTTCAGCGCAGTTGCCCAGGGGAAAGGCCGCGTTCTCGACGTTGCAGCCCGAGTAGATGCGCCCCGCCTGTGACAGCACGGCCGCGCCGACGTGGACGCCGGAACGCGACGCATAGGCCTGCCGCGCTGCTGACCGGGCGGCGTCGATCAACGCGTCCCGCGTGGCATCGTTTCCGGGCAACAGGCGAACGGCTTCCATGGGTGTCTCCCGCGGGTGGAACCGCCACTTTACGCGGCGGCTCCCGGCTGCGCAGCAGTCAGGGCCGGCGAACGTGGCCGTGCCGCCTCAGTGCGCGGCGGCGAAGTGCAGGTCTTCGGTCAATCGTTCCAGGATTTCCCGCGCGCTCAGGTTCGCGAAGTCGCTCGCCAGTTCCTTGTCGATCCGCTTGCGCGTCTCCGGGTCCAGCGAAGCCCGCAGGCTGCCCAGGAACCGTGGCGGCGCGACCAGGAGCAGGTGCTCGAAGTCTCCCCTGGCACGCGCCAGGCAGATTTCGTCTCCCAGCAGCTTCGCGAAGGCCCTGGCCTCGTGCTCTCGCGGACTGTCCTGGCTGGAGTAGGCGTGGCTGCGACCCTGGCTGTTCGTCGTCCGCCCGGCCCGGTCGCTCACCAGGCGCCGCTCGTTGACCAGCGCCTCCGGGTGGGTGAAGTCCATGAGTTCCTCGAGCGGCCCGGACGGCGAGTCCGTGCCAAAGACACGCGCCGATCCGCTGTCGGCCACCACGATCCAGGTGTTCGGCATGTAGGCCTCCTCGGAACCGGGGCAGGCCCTGACGATCGTCACGGGCGCCCCGCCATTCCCTGCAGTCACCCTGCTGCCAACTTACGCCGGCCCGGGCGGCGCGTCTGCCGGGACTTGCCGAATCTCCCGGGGCACACTGCGGCCGCCGGATGCCCGCACTGCCGGCGGGCGACGTGAAGGTCTGCCGCGCAGTCGCCGCGGAGACCGTCGAGCCCGGTTCTTCAGGCGCCGGGCCGACAGCGCCATCGTCCACGGGCTGTCGGCCGCGCGCTGCGGCTAGGATCGTTTTCGGGGCGGCGAGGTCGTACAGGGCAACTTCGACAACTGTCCCGTGCTGCGCGTCAGCGAGCTGCCAAGAGTCGAGTTGCACCTTGTCGGCGGCACCACGAAGGCTACCGGCATCGACGGGGCGGGAGGCGCCGCCTCGCGGCCCGCCACCGCATCGGGTAACCAGCCCTTCAGGCCCGGGGGAGACGCATGGACTGCTCCCCGCTTGCGGCGTATCCGGGTTCCTCCGCCACCCAGGTGGTCGAGGCACGCCGGTTCGTGACAGCCCACCTGGCGGGAATACGTACAAACCACGGTCGGGAGTGAGACTCGTTATCCCATCGGACGTCGCAGCGAGCGCAGAATCTTTTCGGAACGCCAGGTACAAGAACGCTTTTCAAGGCGACGGCGGTAACCGTGACGGTGCCGCCAGGACGACCAGGGAGGGGACGTTCATGGTGGCCGTACTCCATTTCCCGGACGCACCGCAGGCCGCCGCGCTGGCGGCGCTCGTGACGGAGGGCCGGCGCGCCGCAGAGAACACCCTGGCTTCCCTGTTCTACGACAGCGTGCGATCGTTCCTGTCGTCACACACGCGCGACCCGTACGCCGCCGGCGAACTGGCCGACGACGTCCTCATGGCGGCGCTGCTGGCGCTGCGCAGGGGCGTGGTCCGTGATCCGGGGAAGATCGGCGCCTTCATCCACGGCATCGCGGTTCACGTGGCCAACAGCCACCGGCGCCGCCAGCATCGGCAATTGCCCTCGCGCAGCCTCAGCGGCGACATCCCCGATGCGATTGCCGCGGACCAGGTCGCCCAGGCCGACCAGCTGGATGCCGTGCATCGCGTGCTCGAGGCGCTCGAGGAGACCGACCGCCGCATCCTGGGGATGCTGCTGGACGAGGGCCTGAGCGAGCGCGAGGTCGCCGAGCGCATGTCGCTCAAGGTTGCCACCGTGCGCCAGCGCAAGAGACGGATGATCCTCAAGCTGGGCGCACGGCTGCGCGACCACTAGACGGCGATTCCTGCCCATGCCAGCGGCCACCCGGACGCATCGGGCCGAACGCATTAATATGTCGGCGAGACCGGCTGTGTGGATCCCCGATGCCCCGACTCGACCTGCTGGCGCTGGCGATAGCGTTGATATTCCTGGTGAACCTGCCTTTCGGCTACTGGCGGGCGGGACTGAAGAAGTTCTCGGCGGGATGGTTCGTGGCGATCCACGCGCCCGTGCCGCTGGTGGTCGCACTGCGCTGGGGGCTGGGGCTGCCGTTCAGCTGGAGCACCCTGCCCCTGTTCGTGGCCGCCTATTTTGCCGGGCAGTTCCTCGGCAGCCGCCTGAGGAACCGGCGTGGGGAGGTGGCCGGCTGAGTGGCCGGGCGGCTACGCAGAAGTACCCATGTACCCGCCGCTTGAGACCTCCCTGGACCGTCTCGTACGCCCGGGAACCGGCACGGCCGGCCGCCGGCCGCAGGGAGCGGCCGCAGCCATGACGGCGCCCACCGGAACAGTCCGAAAATTCCGGCATTGCGGTAACCGCCGCCTCGGGGTAGAAGCGTTCCAATTATTCGCCCGTGCCGCGGGCGATCGCCCGACAGGTGACGCCGATGACCACGCCCGGTACTGAGTCTAAATATGAAATCGTCGCGCGCGAGGACTTTTCCGACGTCACTTACCTGCTGGAAGTGAGTCACCCGCGCATGGCGCGGGCTGCAAAGCCGGGCCAGTTCGTGATCGTCATGTCGCACGCCGAAGGCGAGCGCATTCCGCTGACCATCGCCGACTTCGACCGCAAGAAGGGCACCATCACGCTGGTCATCCAGGCGGTCGGCAAGACCACCAAGGAAATGCAGCGCGACTGCAAGCTGGGCACCCGGCTGCACGCGCTGGTCGGGCCCATGGGCATCCCCAGCCACATCGGCGAGGCCAGGAAGGTGCTGTGCGTCGGTGGCGGCCTCGGCGTGGCGCCGGTCTTCCCGCAGGCGCGCGGCTTCAAGGAAGCCGGCGCCTACGTGATCGGCGTGCTTGGCTTCCGCAACAAGGACCTGGTGTTCTGGGAGGACAAGTTCCGCGGCGTCTGCGACGAACTGATCCTCTGCACGGATGACGGCTCGGCCGGCATCAAGGGCATGGTGACCGACGGCATGAAGCTGGCCATCGACAAGCACCCGGACATCGACGAGTGCGTCGCGATCGGCCCGCCGATCATGATGAAGTTCTGCGCCGCGACCACCAGGCCGCACGGCATCAAGACCATGGTCAGCCTCAACCCGGTCATGGTCGACGGCACCGGCATGTGCGGCGGCTGCCGCGTCAAGCTCGACAGCGGCATCAAGTTCGCCTGCGTCGACGGGCCGGACTTCGACGGCCACGAGGTGGATTTCGACGACCTGATGTCGCGCCTCGGCCGCTATCGCGAGACCGAGCAGAAGGCAATGGCCCGATTCGAGGAAAGTTGCCACATGCGCGAAGACTTCGTGGCAGCCTCCGCCCAGGAAGCCAAGCCGGGCTGAGCCGCACGTCGCACCGAGACAACCCGGACCCCACAGACACACCACGGCAGGACCATGGCAGCCAAGAAGCGGACCATCAGGACCATCCCCCAGGAACGCACGCCCATGCGCGAGCAGGATCCCGCGGAACGCGCCAGGAACTTCCTGGAAGTGGCCTGCGGCTATTCGCTCGAGGACGCGCTGCGCGAATCCGAGCGCTGCCTCATGTGCGCGGACGAGCCCTGCGTGCGCGGCTGCCCGGTGAGCATCGACATCCCGGCCTTCATCAAGCAGATCGGCGAGAAGAATTTCCACGGCGCCTACGACGTCATCACCAACACCAACCTGCTGCCGGCCGTCTGCGGCCGCGTCTGCCCGCAGGAGAACCAGTGCGAGGGCGTCTGCACCGTGGCCGATTCGCTCGAACCGGTCGCCATCGGCCGGCTCGAGCGCTTCGTGGGCGACATGGCCATTGCCGAGGGCTGGAGCAACGTTCCCTACATCGAGCCGAGCGGCTTCAGGATAGGCATCGTCGGTTCCGGGCCCGCAGGCATGGCCTGCGCCGCGGACATGGCCAAGGCCGGCTGCGACGTGACCGTGTTCGAGGCCTTCCACGAGGCCGGCGGCGTGCTCAAGTACGGCATCCCGGACTTCCGCCTGCCCAACACCGTCGTGGACGCCGAACTCGGCAAGCTGATCGAGCTCGGCATCAAGTTCGAGTGCGACACCCTCGTCGGCCGGCTGTTCACCATCGAGGAGATGATCGAGGAGATGGGCTTCCACGCCGTCTTCATCGGCACCGGCGCCGGCTACCCGAGCTTCATGGGCATTCCCGGCGAGTCGCTCAACGGCGTGCTCTCGGCCAACGAGCTGCTGACGCGCTGCAACCTGATGCACGGACGCGACCCGGAGCGCTACGACACGCCCCTGCCGCCGAGCAAGAACGTCGCGGTGATCGGCGCGGGCAACACCGCCATGGACGCGCTGCGCGTCAGCATGAGGCTCGGCGCGGAGAACGTGCATTGCATCTACCGCCGCAGCCGCGCCGAGGCGCCGGCGCGGGCCGAGGAGATCCACCACGCGGAAGAGGAAGGCGTCCAGTTCCACTGGCTGACCAACCCGCTGGAAATCCTCGACGACGGCAACAACAAGGTCCGCGGCCTGCGCTGCATCCGCATGGAGCTGGGGGAGCCCGACGAGTCCGGCCGGCGCCGCCCGGTCCCGGTCCCCGGCAGCGAGTTCGACTTCGAGGCGGACCTGGTCGTGTACGCCATCGGCACCAACGCCAACCCGATCATCGGCCAGACCTCGGGACTCGAGCTCAACAAGTGGGGCTATATCGCCACCGACGAGAACCTCGCGACCTCGATCGCCGGCGTGTTCGCGGGCGGCGACATCGTCACCGGCGCGGCCACGGTCATCGAGGCGATGGGCGCAGGCCGCAAGGCGGCCCGCGGCATGAAGCAATGGCTCGGCCTGCGCGACACCGTCGAGGCCTTCGACGAAACCGGCAACCTGGACCGCGTCTTCGGCCTCGACGCACGCGAGCATGGCTTCGCCCTGGTGCGAGTCCCGCGTGACACAAGCTCTTCCAAGGCGGCTTCCTGACAGGCCATGGCCCGAGGCAAGTAGCAGCACATCATGAACGCCATCTCAGCAGCAGAAACCACCCCGAAGGCCGCCCGGCCGCGGTCCAGGGCGCCGAAGAAGGCCGTCAGGATCAGCGAGCACATCGTCGAGATCGTCAGCGACTCCGGCGAGGGCGCGCAGCGCTGCGGCCAGTCGCTGGGCTCGATCGCCGCCAGGATGGGCAACGGCGTCTGGACGGTCGAGATCATTCCCGCCGAGATCCAGCCGCCGGCACGCAGCGTCGCCGGCGCCAGCGGCAACCGCATCCGGCTCGGCTCGAAGGCCATCAACAACGGCGGCGACCAGGCCGATCTGGTGATCGCCTTCAACGAACAGGTCCTGCTCGGGCGCGTCCGCGGCGGCGAACTGAAGCGCGGCTGCGTCATCCTGCTCGAGAGCATGTGGAGCGAGCACCGCGACGCTGGCGTCCGCGCCGCGTATGCGGAGACCCTCGGGCACCTGCAGGAGGACGGGTTCCGCGTCATCGAGGTGCCGCTGGAACGCGAGTGCCTGAAGCTCGTGCCCGACGCCCGCAAGGGCAAGAACATGTTCGTGCTGGGCATGCTGTGCAGCATCTACAGCCTCGACGTGGAACTCGGGCGCGAGCAGGTGGCCTTCGCCCTGAAGAAGAAGGACCGCAAGGTCGTCGAGGCCAACCAGGGCCTGCTGGACGCCGGGTTCGCCTGGGCCGAGGAAAACCTCGACATCAAGTTCTCGATCCCGGCGGTCAAGGCCACCGAACCGCAGATCGTAGTCAACGGCAACACCGCACTCGCACTCGGCGTGCTGGCCTCGGGCATGGAAATCTGCGCCATGTACCCGATCACGCCGGCCACCTCGGTGTCGCATTACCTGAGCGACGTGTTCGAGCGCGTCGGCGGGCTGGTACACCAGGCCGAGGACGAGATTGCTGCCGCCGCGTTCACGATCGGCGCGTCCTACGCCGGCAAGTGCGCGCTGACCGTGACCTCCGGCCCCGGCTACTCGCTCAAGCAGGAGGCCATCGGGCTGGCCGTGATGGCCGAGATTCCGATGGTCATCATCAACGTGCAGCGCGGCGGCCCCAGCACCGGGCAGCCGACCAAGGTGGAGCAAGGGGACCTGCTGACGGTCATGTACGGCAGCCACGGCGACGCGCCCAAGGTGGTGCTGGCGCCGTCGAGCATCGAGGAGTGCTTCTACTCGGTGATTACGGCGCGAAAGATCGCCGAGACATTCAACATGGTCGTGGTGATCCTCACGGATTCCAGCCTGGCCGCGTCGCAGACGCCGCTGCCGCGGCCGAAGTTCAACGAGGAGTGGCTGGCGCCGCCGATCGACCAGAGCCCCGTGCCAGCCGGCGCCAAGCCCTACGACTGGGATGAGTTCACCGGGCTGTTCAGGCGCTTCGCGCCCGGCCAGCCGGGCGGCATGCACACCATCACCGGCCTGGCGCACGACCGCTCCAGCCGCGTCGCCTACGACCCGTCCTCCAACGAGGAGGGCCTGCGGCATCGCAGCCTGAAGCTCGCGGCATTGCAGAAGACCCTGACCACACCCTCGGTCTTCGGCGAGGACGAGGGCGACCTGCTGCTGATCGGCTGGGGCAGTACGCGCGGCGCGATCGAGGAGTCCGTGACCCGGTTGCGCGCGGAAGGCCACCGCGTCTCGTCGTTGCACCTGACCTTCCTGCAGCCGATGCCCTCCGGTATCGGCGAGATCATCAAGCGCGACAAGCGCGTCATGACCATCGAGAACAACTGGTCGGACCGCCTGCAGGACGACATCATCGACCATGAAAACCGGCGCTACTCGGCCCTCGCCTGGTTGCTGCGGGCGCGCTACCTGGTCGACATCGACTGCTGGAGCGAGTCGCGCGGCCAACCGATCAAGCCCAGCGACATCTGCAACGAGGTCCGCTCGAGGCTCGAGCGCACCGGGAGTAACAAGGCATGACCAGCAACGCGACTCACTGCCTCGAGCGCATGTACGAGGACCGTCACGCCCTGGAGGACTACCAGGCCGGCGTGCCGCGCTGGTGCACCGGCTGCGGCGACAACGCCATCCTGACCGCCGTCCAGAGGCTGTGCCGGGATGAAGACCTGCGGCCGGAGAAGACCGTGTTCGTGTCGGGCATCGGCTGTTCCAGCCGCTTCCCGCACTACATGAAGACCTATGGCTTCCACGGCATTCACGGCCGCGCCCTGCCCATTGCGCAGGGCATCAAGATGGCTCGCCCCGACCTGAACGTGTTAATCAATACCGGCGACGGCGACTGCTGCAGCATCGGCGCCGGCCACTGGATCCACGCGATCCGCTACAACATGAACATGACGCTGCTGCTGCACGACAACAACATCTACGGGCTGACCAAGAAGCAGGCGTCTCCGACGTCGCCGCTCGGCACCAGGAGCAACACCACGCCGCGTGGCGCCTACCTCGACGCGCTCAACCCGCTGACCGTGACGCTGGGCGTGCAGAACGCATCCTTCGTGGCGCAGGCGGTGGACTGGATCCCGGACCTGATGTACGACATCGTCTCGGCGGCCTTCCACCACAAGGGCTTCTCCTTCGTGCGCATCCTGCAGCGCTGCCCGGTATTCATGCCGAAGGTCTTCGACACCTGGCTCAACGACACCCAGAAGTCGCTGATCCTGACCCACGACGACGGAATCCGGCCAGGCGCGGCGATCAGCAAGATCTACCGCAACCAGCTCGAACACGACCCTTCCGACATCGATCGGGCGCGGGAGATCGCCTCCTGCCACGACCCGGTCCCGGTCGGAATCCTCTATCGCAACCCCGCGGTCCCCTGCTACGAGGAAATCCGCGGGGCTGGCGCCCAGCGCGCCCCCGAGATGGTCCGCAACGGCCTCGAGGCGGAGTTCGACAAGTTCACGGTCTGGCCGGAGGGCCAGCAGCCCGCGGCCTGACGCGGGCCCGGGGAACGACCACAAACAGACAGACGCCAGATCCAAACAATGAACGCGAACGCGCAACTGCAGACCGTGTTTCACCTCACCGGCCGGCCGCCTGCCGCGCCGCTACAGGCGATCAGCAAGCTCGGGCTGCGCCCGGCGATGCTGGCCCGCTACCGCGACCTGTCGCGCCTGCGTTACGACTTCCCGCTGGTGCTGATCCAGCCGGCGGCCGGCGGGCGCCTGGCGCGCTCGCTCAGCGACGTCGTCAACGAATTCGTGCGCAACAAGGTGCCTGCCGGGACGCCCGGCGAGGCCATGCGCCGGCAGCTGCTGCACGTGGAGCATGAAATTCGCCGCGCGGTCAGCAGCGGCGCCACCGGCCGGCTGTCGGACTTGTGGGGAATGGCGGTGGAGCGGGTCACGGCGAGCGCGGACGCGCAGCTGGCGGACGCCCTGCGCAACGCCGGCCGCGCGCTGCCGGCGGACGGGGAAGTCATCGACTGCGACGAGGCGATGGCGGGAAAGCTCCTCGCGCACGCCTGGCGCGTCGTCCAGGGCGAGAAGCTGGGCCAGGTCCGCAAGGACATCAACGGCCTGACCGTCAGGTTGACCGACATCCTGCGGGCGGAATTCGTCCGCTCGGAGGCGGGGCGCACGCCGGAAAGCCTCAGGGTATCGGTCGGAACCGAGCAGCAGGGCCTCTTCGACTTCAACATGATGGCCCGGATGCTCGCGCTCGGGTCGCCGGCCAGCTGCCTGTCGAGTGCGCGCCGCAAGCGCATCGAGTGGGCCCTCGGCGTGCTGCGCTCGCAGCAATTCTTCCCCGCAGTGCCTGCCGTGGAGGACGACAACACCTACGAATTTTCCTTCGGCTCCTGCCGCGAGGTGCAGCAGGCGTTCCGCGAGCGCCTGCCGCGCATGGCCGAGCTGGTCAAGGCCATGTCGATCGCCGAGCTCGAGGGCGACGGCCGCTACGACGAGTCGCGTCATGACGCCTTCTTCGACGGCTTCGACGCCAACTCGCTGTCGCCGAAGGACATGGAGATCTGCCCCGCCTATTTCGTCCGCCTGCGCGGCCGGCCGGCCGGCGCCGCGACCGAAGGCAACCTGCTGGAACTGCTCTCGTCGGGCATACCGGTCAAGGTGCTGGTGGAGGCGGACGATCTCCTCGAGGAGTCCTCCCTCGGCCAGGCGCAGTTCGCTTGCGGCGTCCGCAGCGTGCAGCTTGCCAGCCTGGCGGTCGGGCTGAGCGACACCTTCGTGCTGCAGTCCACGAGCTCCAACCTGCCGGCGCTGCATGACCGGCTGCGAAGGGGCCTGGGCGTGGCCGGTCCTGCGCTGTTTTCCGTGTACACGCCCTCCGCGGCCCACCTGGGCCACCTTCCGCACTACCTCGTGGGCGCCGCCGCGATGCAGTCGCGCGCCTTTCCCGCGTTTACCTATGACCCGTCGGCGGGCGCCGACCTGGCGTCCCGGTTCTCGCTGGAAAACAACCCGCAACCCGACCGCGACTGGCCGGCCATGCGGTTCGATTACGCGGACGAGAAGCTCCAGCGCATCACCGAGGACCTGGCGTTCACGCTGGCCGACTTCGTCGCCGTCGATCCCCGCTATGCGCGCCACTTCGCGCGCGTGCCGCATTCGGCCTGGGACGATCACATGGTGCCCATCGCCGAGTGGCTCGCCGGTCCCGCAGGTTCGAACAACAGCCGGGTCCCCTACCTGCTGGCGGTCGACGCCGGTGACGGGCTGCAGCGGCTGATCGTGGACGACCGGCTGGCCCGGGCCGCCCGCCGCTGCCTGGACGAATGGCACCGGCTGCAGGAGCTGGGCGGCATCAACAACTCGCATGCCGAGCGCCTGCTCGCCCGCGAGCGGGCCGCCTGGGAGGAGCAGAAACGCGAGGAGATCGAGGCCCTCGCGGGCGCAGCCGCGGCGGCTGCGGCGCCCGCCGCCGAGGCGGTTCCCGCGGCCGCGGCCCCGGCAGAGGTTCCGGAGGCCGCCGAGGCCGAGCCCGAGCGCTCGCCGGACGAGGCCTACATCGAGACCATCCGTTGTTCGACCTGCAACGAGTGCACGCAGATCAACGACAAGATGTTCGCCTACAACGACAACAAGCAGGCCTACATCAAGGACATCAAGGCGGGCACCTACCGGCAGATGATCGAGGCGGCCGAGAGCTGCCAGCTCGGCATCATCCATCCCGGCAAGCCGATCGACCCGAAGGAGCCGGGCCTCGAGGAACTGCTGGAGCGCGCCAAGCCGTTCATGTAGGTCGTGGCGGTGCCAGGCACGTGCTTGACACCTCCCGCTTGTTTAGACTCCCGGTACCACGCAGAACGGGAGCCGACCATGACGAGCAATCCTGCCGCCTCGCCGCGGACTCGCCCATCTCTCTTCGCGGCCGCCGCACTGCTGCTGGCCGCCACGCTGGCATTGCCGGCGAACTCAGCCGACTGGGTGACCGACGCCGAGACCGCGGCCATCATCCAGCGTCTCGGGCTCATCGAGTCGCCGGCGCCGGTTCGCGAGCGCGCCGGATGGCGGAAGCCAGAGCGAATCCTGGTCGTGCAATACGATCCCGCGCGGATCGAATGGCTGCAGCAGGCCGTGCCGGACGTGAAACTCGTCGCCGTCGACAGCGTCGCGGCAGCCGTGGCGGCCGCCCCGGAAGCCGACGCAATCATCGGCATCTGCAACCAGGACGTCTTTGCGGCCGGTCCCCGCATTGCATGGGTCCAGATCCTGTCGGCCGGCGCCGAGCGCTGCGTATCCGTGCCGGCCATCGGCGAACGCGACATCCTGCTGACCAACATGCAGCGCATCTCCGGCCCGGTGATGTCCGAGCACGTGCTGGCCATGATGCTGGCGCTGGGCCGCGGCCTTCCGGCATACCTCGACGCGCAGCGCGATGGCCGCTGGGACCGGGAACTCGTGCCTGACGGCCGCATGTGGGCCATGGAGGGCAAGACGGTGCTGGTCGTCGGCCTCGGCGGCATCGGCGTCGAGGTGGCAAGGCGCGCCCACGCCCTGGGCATGAAGGTCACGGCGATCCGCGCCAGCGGGCGGACGGGACCCGGGTTTGTGTCGAAGGTCGGGCTGCCCGCGGAAATGCCGCAGTTCGCCGCGACCGCCGATTTCGTCGTGAATACCACCCCGCTGACCGACGCCACGCGCGGCATGTTCGACGCGGATTTCTTCGACTCGATGCATCGCGGCGCTTACTTCATCAACGTCGGACGCGGCCAGAGCGTCGTCACCGACGCCCTGGTCGCGGCGCTGCGCTCGGGGCAGGTCGGAGGCGCCGGGCTCGATGTCACGGACCCCGAACCGCTGCCATCCGATCATCCCCTGTGGCGGCTGCCCAACGTGATCGTCACGCCGCACGTCTCCGGGCAGTCCGACCTGGGCAACGAGGACCACTGGCGAATCACGCGCGAGAACCTGGGCCGCTACGTGGCCGGCGGCAGGATGCTGTCGGTCGTGGATCCGGCCAGGGGCTACTGACCGGCGGAGGCGCCAGGCAGGTGCCTGGCACCTCTCAACGCAACAAGGAGGCAACACATGCTCGTCACCACTACCGCGACGCTGCAGGATCGCAAGATCGGCCAGTATCTCGGCCTCGTCACCGGGGAATCCATCCTGGGCGCCAACATCTTCCGGGACGTGTTCGCAGGCATCCGCGACATCGTCGGCGGACGGGCCGGCTCCTACGAGAAGGTGCTGCGCGACGCGCGCAACATGGCCGTGGAGGAAATGGTCGAGCAGGCCCGCAAGCTGGGCGCGAATGCCGTCATCGGCGTCGACGTCGATTACGAGACCGTCGGCGGGACCATGCTGATGGTCAGCGTCAGCGGCACGGCCGTGCAGGCGGACTGACGCTCTCGATGAACCTGCCCGACGCCGAGGTCGACTACCTCCCCGGCGTGTTCGAACCGTCGCTGGCCGATGAGCTCTTCCGGACCCTGCGGCAGGACGTCGCCTGGCAGCAGGAGGAAATCCTCATGTTCGGGCAACGCCGGCGCGTGCCCCGCCTCGTCGCCTGGTACGGCGACCCGGGCGCGGAATACAGCTACTCCGGCGTCCTTCACCAGCCCAGGCCGTGGATACCGGCCCTGCAGCGCATCCGCGGGACCGTGGAGGAACTCGCCGGCCAGCGCTTCAACTCCGTGCTGCTGAACCTGTACCGCGACGGACGCGACGGCATGGGCTGGCATTCCGACGACGAGCCCGAGCTGGGGCCCGACCCGGTCATCGCTTCCGTGTCGCTGGGCGCCACGCGCCACTTCCGCATGCGCCACAAGAAGCAAAGGGGCGAGACCATGGGCATCGACCTGGAGCACGGCAGCGTGCTGCTGATGCGGGGCCCCACGCAGCATCACTGGCTGCACGCCGTGCCCAAGACGACCCGGCCGGCCGGCGAACGCATCAACCTGACCTTTCGCCTGGTATCGCCGGCCAGCGGCTGATCGCGCCGCGGCCCGGTGAAGGGACCCTCCGCCGCGATCAGCCGGCGCCGCGACGCAGCGCGGTCATCTCGGCGACGATCGAGACGGCGATTTCCGCGGGCGTCTTCGCGCCGATGTCCAGCCCGACAGGGCCGCGCAGCCGCTCGACCTGCGCGGCGCCCAGGTCGAAGCCGAGCAGCCGCTCCCGGCGCGCCGCGTTGCTCCGCCTGGAGCCGAGCGCACCGACGTAGAAAGCCGGCGTCTTCAGCGCTTCCAGCAAGGCCAGGTCGTCGAGCTTGGGATCGTGCGTCAGCGCGACCACCGCGTCGTGCGCCCCGAGGCCCATCTCCATGACCAGGTCGTCGGGCATGCTCGTCGACAAGCTCACGCCGTCGAGATGCCGCCAGCCCTCGTGGTATTCGGGCCGCGGGTCGCAGACGACGACCTCGTAGTCGAGCATCGCCGCCATGGAGGCGGCGTAGCGGGGCAGCTGCCCGGCGCCGATGATCAGCAGCCGGTGGCGCGGGCCGTGGACGGTTCGCAGCATGCGGCCGTCGAATTCCACCCGGTCGTCCTCGCCCGACGGCGCCAGCGTCACTTCGCCCGTCTGCAGGTCGAGCCGTCGCTCGATCCCGCGGCGCGACTCGATGGCCTCCAGCAGTTCCTGTAGCCACGGAGTCCCGGCCACCGGCTCCAGCACGACGCGGACGGTGCCGCCGCAGGGCAGGCCGAAGCGCTGCGCCTCCTCCGCTTCCGCGCCGTAGGTCGTCAGCGTCGGCCCGCCGAATGCCGGATCGCCGTGTCGCAGCCGGTAGACGAGATCGTCCTCGATGCAGCCACCGGACACCGAGCCGGCCACCTGCCCGTCGTCGCGCAGGACCATGACCGAACCGGGCGGCCGGGGGGACGAGCCCCAGGTCCCGACCACGGTGCCGAGCGTGATGCCGTGGCCCTGCCCAAGCCACCGAAGGGCCGTGCGCAAGACGTCCAGATCCAGGCTGTTCATGCGTGTCGTGCCTCCCTCAGGGGCGGCAAGCTAGCACCCGGTGGCAGCGATGTCACATCAGGAGACGCGCCGTGGGATCCCCGTGCAGTTTCACTTCGCCGCGGACGCGACGTTTCCACTCCTCGAGTTGCCGTTCCATCGCGTCGAAGGAATCGCGAATGGCGACGT
>DATHZW010000294.1:0-2339 GCA_035458405.1 Steroidobacteraceae bacterium
ATTGCTTCACCGGCAGCGGCGAGGAACTCGCCGCCTACCTGGAACGGGACCTCTATGTCGGCATCACCGGTTGGATCTGCGACGAACGGCGAGGCGCCGGAGTCAAGGCCCTGGTGCCACGGATACCCCTGGATCGCCTGATGCTCGAAACCGACGGTCCCTACCTGTTGCCGCGGAACATTCAACCAAAGCCAAGCCATAGACGTAATGAACCCAGATACTTACGGGCGGTATTTGATTCAGTATGTGAAGTACGGAGTGAGGAACCCGGCGAGATTGCGGCGACCACCAGCGCCAACGCCCTGCTCTTCTTCAACCTGCCGGATCTCCAGGACTCCGGGAGTCATCAACCCGAAATCACCTGAACATATATTTTGTATTCTTGGAAATATTTATAAGTACCTATTTATATGAATAAAATTAACATCCCGATTGCCACTGAATTTATCGGCAGCCTGTGGAACGAGTCGATCGTTCCGCGACTCTCCGAGTACATCCGGATCCCCAACAAGTCCCCCAGCTTCGACCGGGACTGGCAGGCACACGGGCACATGGACCAGGCCGCCAGGCTGCTGGCCGACTGGTGCACCGGCCAGCCCATCGAGGGCATGAAGGTGGAGATCGTGGAGCTGGCCGGGCGAACCCCCGTCCTGCTGTGCGAAGTGCCCGCCTACCCGCCGGCCGCGGACGGCGGCCAACGGGACAGCGAGGACGCCGTGCTGCTCTATGGCCACCTCGACAAGCAACCCGAATTCACCGGCTGGTCCGAGGGGCTTTCACCCTGGGAACCCGTGATCCGCGACGGCAAGCTGTACGGCCGCGGCGGAGCCGATGACGGCTACGCGGTGTTCGCGTCGCTGGCGGCCATCCGCGCGCTGCAGGAGCAAGGCGTACCGCACGCCCGCTGCGTCGTGCTCATCGAAGCCTGCGAGGAGAGCGGCAGCGTCGACCTGCCGCACTACGTGGAGGCGCTTGGCAGCCGTCTCGGAACGCCAAGCCTCGTCGTCTGCCTGGATGCCGGCTGCGGGAACTACGAGCAGTTGTGGTGCACGACCTCGCTGCGGGGCGGGGTCATTGGCTCGCTGTCGGTCGACGTGCTGGCCGAGGGCGTTCATTCCGGCTTCGGGACCGGCGTCGCGCCGTCCGCCTTCCGCATCCTGCGGGCGCTGCTCAGCCGGCTCGAGAACGAGGTGACCGGCGACCTGCTCATCGACGAAGCCTACGCGACCATCCCGAAGGAGCGGCTCGAGCAGGCCGAGGCCGCAGCGGCGGCCCTGGGCGACCAGACGTTCAACACGCTGCCGTTCCTCGACGGGGTCCAGCCGCTGTCGAATTCCCCGGTTGAACTGCTCCTCAACAACACCTGGCGGCCCTCGCTTGCGGTCACCGGCGCCGACGGGCTGCCGAGCGTGCAGGATGGTGGCAACGTCCTGCTGCCGCGCGTGACGGCGAAACTGTCGATCAGGCTCGCGCCCACCGCAGACCCGGCGACCGTCACCGCGGCGATCAGGAAGACCCTGGAGGAGGACCCTCCCTACGGCGCACATGTGCGCTTCGAGCCGAGCATGGGCGGCGCGGGCTGGGATGCGCCGGCGACGGCGCCGTGGCTCACGCAGGCGATGCAGCATGCCTCCCGGACTGTCTTCGGCCGCGACGCGATCTACCTGGGCACCGGCGGCGGCATACCGTTCATCGGCATGCTGGCCAGGCGCTTTCCGCAGACGCAGTTCCTGATAACGGGCGTGCTGGGACCGAATTCGAACGCCCACGGGCCCAACGAGTTCCTGCACCTCGACTATGCCCGCAAGCTGACGGTTTGCGTCGCCTCGGTGCTCGCCGATCACCATCGGCGGCCAGCGAGCTGACCGCGGTCAGCGACGCGCGACGACCGGACTCGGCGCAGCGATCTCCTGCAGCCGCGCCCATTCCTCCGCCCAGGGGGCGGCCGGGGACGGCTCGAGTGTCCGATCCGCCAGCGGAAACTCCTCGCGCAGCGAGTCGAGCATGACCACGCGCCTGGGCCGGCCCCTCGGAAAGCTGCCCCGCGCGGTGAAGACGACGCGGCCGTCAACCGGGACCTTGCCGGCGATCTGCCGGACCACGGCCAGCCGGTCGTAGAGCAGGCCCAGCGGGTTCTGGAAGGTTGAACGCACGGAGCCGTTCATCACCGCCCACTCATCCAGCTGCTCGCCGCCAAAGATGATGCCGGGCACGTCGCGCAGGTCGACGACCAGGAATCCCGCGGCGGTCAGCAACAGGAAGTCGACATGGATCTGGCCTTCGTTGCCGTCGGGCAGCACGACGTCGCGGATCATGTCGTAGGCAATCGCCGAGACGGC
>DATHZW010000295.1:0-2872 GCA_035458405.1 Steroidobacteraceae bacterium
CGGCCGGATGCTGCGGAAGAAATCCGCGTGCGTGATGCCCATGTCCTTGACGACCCGGCGGATGCCGTCGCGGGATTCGCCCGCGTCGGGCTCAGCCACCGGCCACCGGCGGCCAGACGGCGAGCGCATCGTCGGCCTTGATGATGCTCTCGTCGCGAGCCCGGGCATCCAGGTAGACGCCGTTGAGCAGCACCAGGTGAACTTTCTCCCGCGGCACCTTGAACTGCTCGAGCACCTGGTGCGCGCTGGCCGCGCCGGGCACGTCGACCTGGACCGCGTTCGCCCTGGCGTCCGCCGGCAGAAACTGTCCGAGGGTCGCGAACAGCTTCAGCGTGATCCTCATATCACGTAGGCGTTGTGTCCCACCGGCATCGTCGTGGAGAGGTAGGCCTCCATCAGGCGCGTCGGGTCGGCCTGCAGCTTCTTCTTCCACGGCCCCAGGGCCGTCTTGCCCTGGATCAGGCCGCGGAGCACACCGACGTGGTCGGTCAGGCCGAGTGCCGTGGCGCCGACCAGGACGTCTTCCTGGAACTGCAGGTTGATGTAGCGGAAACGGTCGGAATCGTTCAGCTCGGCGCTGTCGCCGCCTTTCACGCCCATCCACTGGGCGAACGAGCTCGAGACCAGCCCGAGCGTGTCGAGCACGTTCATGTTGAGCGTGCCCCGCTGCGCGTGGCCATGCCCGCGAGCCATGTGCAGTGCCGCGATGCGGCCATGCTCGACGGCCGTCGGCTGGATCGCCTGCACGACGTAGGCGCCCGTGGAAAAGTCCCTGCCCTGCGCCACGTCGCCGGCTGCGTACACATCCGGCACGCTGGCGGCCAGGAACTCGTTGACCAGGATCCCGCGCTCGGTGGCGATGCCGCTTCCCTCCAGGAAGCCGGTGTTGGACTGCACGCCGGTCGCCTGGATGACGAGATCGGCGGGAATGGCGTCGCCGCCCCCGAGCAGCACGCGCAGCGGCTGCGCGCCCTTGGCGCCCTCGATGGCCTCGACCTGGCTGGCTACCCGGACGGTCACGCCGCGGCTCTCGCACCAGCGTCGCACCATGCCTCCCGCCGTCGCGTTCAGCATCCTCGGCACCATCCGGTCCTCGAGTTCCACGACCGTGAGCTTGACGCCGCGTGCGGCCAGCGCCTCGAGGATGATGCAGCCGATGAACCCGGCGCCGATCAGCACCACCGAGCTGCCCTTGTGGGCCCGCTCGATGATCCTGCGGGCGTCGGCCAGCGTCCAGCAGGCGCACACGCCGTCCCGGTCCAGGCCCGGGATCGGCGGCGCGATGGGACTCGCGCCGGAGGCGACCAGCAGCTTGTCGTAGGACTGCCTGCCGCCGCCTGCCAGCGTGAGGCTTCTTGCCTTGGCATCCACGGTGGTCACGCGACCGCGGATGACGTCGATCCCCAGCTTGTCGTAGTGACCCGGATCCTTGCGCAGGTAGGTCCCCGGTTCGCCGATCCGGCCCATCAACAGGTACGGGATCGCCATGCGGGAATAGGGCGGTTCCGGCTCATCGCCGATGAGCGTCACCGTCCCCTGCGGATCGAACTTGCGCAGTTGTTCGGCGGCGACCACGCCAGCCGGACCTGCGCCGATTATCACGTGCCGCATGAGTATCCCCTCAGGACAGTCCGAGCCGCTTCAGGGTGTCCGCCGTCGGGACGCCTTGATCGCTCCAGCCGCGGATCTGGTAGTACTGCGGGAGCATCTTGCCCAGTTCGGCGACATGGCCCTTCGCGGGGCCGACGTTCGCAGCATCCTTCAGCAGGCGCTTGGGCAGGGTGTCGTCCTTGCCGGTGAGGCCGGCGGCGAGGTTGAACTGCCGCTCGAGGTTCCAGATGCGCTCCCCGACGTGCAGCAGCTTTTCCGTCGTCCATTCGCCGTCGCAGGCGGCGTCGACCTGTGGCGCGACGTCGTCCAGGGTCCAGGCGAAGGACGTGAAGATGCAGATGCCCGCGGAATCGAAGGCGGCGGTGGCGTCCTGGAAGGCCTTGACCAGCTCCGGCTTGCCGACGGTCTCCAGTGGCTCCGTCTTTTCCGGGATGCCCAGGATCTCGGAGGCCACCGTGTAGCCACGCAGGTGGCAGGCGCCGCGGTTGCTGGTGGCGTAGGCGAGCCCCATGCCCTGGATGGCCCGCGGGTCGTAGGCCGGGAATTCCTGGCCCTTGACCGTCATCGACAGCTCCGGGCGGCCGTACTTGGCGCAGAACCGCTTGGAGCCCAGCGCCAGGTCACGGCCGAAGCCCTCGCCCCTGGCAACCAGCTCGGCCGCCGTGGTCAGCGCCTCGGCTGAGCCGAACTTGAACTCGATGCCACCGGTGTGCTCCTTGGTGAGCACGCCCTGCTCGTAGAGTTCCATGGCGGCCGCGACCGTCGAGCCGAACGAGATCGGGTCGAAGCCGTCCTCGTTGCAGATGAAGTTGGCGTAGGTCAGCGCGTCGAGGTCGTCCACGCCGGTGTCCGAACCCAGCGCCCAGGCGGCCTCGTACTCGAGTCCACCCGACGAACCCCAGTATTCCGGCTTGTTCTTGATCGTGTAGTGCCCGCGATCGACGGTCGAGATGCGGCCGCAGGCGATGGTGCAGGCGAAGCAGGCCGCGTTGGTCGTCAGGTTGGGCTTGCCGTCGCTCTCGCGCGGCTGGTGCATGGCCTCGCCCGAGATCTTGTGCGCGCCCGGGAACTGGGTCTCGCGCATGTTGTAGGTGGGCATCGCGCCCGCCTCGTTGATGACGTTCATCAGCACCTGCGTGCCGTAGGCAGGCAGGCCCTGGCCGGTCACGGCGTTGTCGCGCAGGACCTTCTTGGCGGCCTCGGTCGCCTGCATGAAGCGCAGCGGGTCCTTGATGTTGCCGACGCCCTTGGTGCCGCGGCA
>DATHZW010000296.1:0-7490 GCA_035458405.1 Steroidobacteraceae bacterium
CGCGTAATGGCCTGCTTATGTCACCCAACACTTGAACTGCTTCACATTCGGTGTAGCCTCGGTCCCGACAGGTCCCCTAGAGGGCCTGCATAGAACTCCGTAACGAAGGGACGGAACAGGGGATGCACCCTAGCTCGCACAGCCACGTCGTGGCCTTATGCGCCGTGCTGGTGATCGTCACCGGCTTCAGCACGCCCGCGGCGGCAGGCAAGCGACCGCCCAAGCCGCCGGCCGCGCAGGATAGCTTCACGGACCTGTTGGGCAGCTTCGATTCCTCCCGCTGGGCGAAATCAGATGGCTGGACCAATGGCTCGCCGTTTGACAATGCCTGGAGCGCGGGCAACGTAAACTTTCACGATGGCCTCCTGGAGTTGGTGCTCGACGACTCGGCCAGGCTGGGACAGCCCTACACATCGGGCGAGTACCGCAGTACGGGCTACTATGGCTACGGCTGCTACGAGACCAGTTTCCGGCCCGTGGCCGTCCCCGGCGCCGTGACCGCGTTTTTCACCTTTGCCGGGCCCTATGACAACGGCGGGAACGGCAAGCACAACGAGATCGACATCGAATTCGTCGGCGCCCACCTCGGCGCGGGCCCTTCGTCCGTGCAGTTCAATTTCTGGACCAACGACGACGGCTACGCATCGCGCAACGAGTACCTCATGCAGCTCGGTTTCGATGCCACCGCTGCATTCCACGCCTATGGCTTCAAGTGGACCTCGACCGGGATCGACTGGTACGTGGACGGGAACCTGGTCTATTCCGTGTTCGATACCACCGGCAATCCGACACCCAAGGCATCGGACTCGCTGCAGAAAATCATGCTGAACCTGTGGCCGGTGGACGATACCGCATCCGGCTGGGCCGGCACCTTCGTGTATCCGGGCGAGCCACTGCGCGCCCAGTACCAGTGGGTCCGTTACACGAGCGGCGAGGATTGCGAGATCAGCGCACCACCCAGCGAGCCGCCGCCGCCCCCACCCGGCGATCCTGCCACGGCGCATGTCCTCGATATTGCGATGAGCCTGGATCCCCGGGCCACCCAGGCCATTTCACGGGTCAGCGTCGTTGACGGGCTCGGTCGCCCGGTTGTCGGCGCGTCGGTGAACGGGACCTGGTCGGGTTTGATCAGTTCGGGGGACGGCTCGCGGAACACGGACAGCAGCGGCGTGGCGACCTTTTACTCCTCCCGCTCGCGCAATTCCGGTAGTGTCACGTTCTGCGTAGATGGAATCTCGCTGGCGGGAATGACCTATGACAGCGGGTTGAACGCGGAGACCTGCGCCACCATCACGAAATAGCAGGGTCACCCTCGATCGGGCCCGAGTCAGCCGGGACGGACAGAGCTCAGTCGCTGGAGAAGCCGCGTAACGGCAAACCCGGGCGCTGCAGCCAGTTGTCCGGGAGATACCGGGCGATGCCGTCGATCGCATGAATCGTATAGGCGTGACGCGGCTTGTCGCTCAGGTTGGGGCCCGACCGATGCGGCAGCGCACCGTCGAGCAACACCAGCGTGCCGCGCGACGCCTCCAGGGCAACCAGCCCGGTGTCCGGGTACGGCGTCTCGTCGAAGACGTCCATCACCGTGGCGGTGCGCGACGCATTGAGCCGCGAGCGCGCCTTGACCGGCAGCCGATGCCCGCCCGGCAGCGCCCACATGCAGCCGTTCTCCGTGGTGGCGTCGTCGATCGCGAACCAGAAGCCGACCACGCTCGCCGGTTCCGTCCACAGGTAGCTGTGATCGGTGTGGCAGGCCACTTCCCCGCCGATGCGCGCCTGCTTGAAGATGTACATGGACTGCAGCAGCAGCGGCTCGCGCATCCCGATGTCGCCGGCCAGCGCCGCCAGCTCCGGCGTCCGGCTGAACCCGCCGAAGACGGGATCGAGGTCGTGCATGGCATGGCCGAGCTTGTTCAGGCACAGGGCGGCATCGGCCCGCAGCCTGCCCTCCGCATCGAAGGCGCCTTTCTCGAAGAAGCAGCGGATCGCCTCGCCGCTGTTCAGGAAGTACTCGTCACTGGCATGTAGCGCGTCGCCGTCCGCGGTGAAGATCGTCGCCCTGTCGGGCGGCGGCACGTGCTCCCTGGCCAGTTCCAGCGCCCGGCGACGCAACTCGAGACAACGCTCCGTGTCGACGAAGCCGGGCAGGACCAGGAAGCCCTCCTGCCTGAACCGGCTCAGCTGCGCTTGGGAAAGGAACTTGCCCATGGCTCTCCTGGCAGACGGACCTGGCCGAGGCTCATCCGTCGACGAACTTGCCCGCCTCGCGATCCTTGCGCACGCGGTCCGGGGCAAAGAGACGGCCGTTCATGGCCACACGCACGCCCCCCGACATCGCCTGCAAGGCCCCGAGCGCAAAGCCAATGTTGAAGATCGCGTCGGTATCGCGGAACGCGCCCGGCAGCAAGGCACCGGTGAGGACCACCCGCTTGCCGGGCTGGGCGGCAAGCGCCTGTTGCAGGGCGCGCGCGGTCTGCTCCATCGTGTCCGTGCCGTGGGTGATCAGGACGTGTTCCTGCGGCGCATCCAGGACCGCCTGGCAGATGGCGTCACGATCGGCGTCCGTGAGTTCCAGGCTGTCCTTGCGCATCAGTGACGTGATTTCAAAGGGCACGTCGACGAGCATCGCGGTGAAGACTTTTGCCGCCGCCGGCTCGCCGACCTGGTAGGCGCTCAAGGCGTCGAAGTAGACCTTGTCTATGGTCCCGCCGGTCGTGAATACGCGCAGCATGTCCATGATTCGTCCGGTAGAAGAGGTCGGGCAAAGCCCGCCATCAGCCAGCAGGGCGTGGTGCCGGGGGACCGTTCGCGCCGAGAAGAATGGGAATCCGGTCCGGGGATGTCAAGGTCGCCCTGCCAGCCCGCGTTCCCATGGCAATCGGGTGGTCCCAGTCGCGGCACCCCGGGCGGCGACGGCCGCCGGTCCACGCCATTGCCGGGCCGCTTGCGGCTATCCTGTACCGGCCCTGGCAATGCGGCCAGCTGAACCCTGGCCTGTGGGGAAGCCACTCATGACCGACCTCGACCTGGAATTTGTCCGCGCCCGGTTTCCGGCCTTCAGCGAGCCGTCGCTCGCAGGATTCGCGCACTTCGAGAACGCCGGGGGCTCCTATGCCTGCGGGCAGGCCATCGAATGGCTCGATCGATACTACCGCCAGACCAAGGTGCAGCCTTACTACCCGTTCCCGCCGTCGACGACAGCCGGCGAGCAGATGGACTCGGCCAGGGCGCGCATGGCCGCCTGGCTGAATGTCGGCACCGACGAACTGCACTTCGGCCCGTCGACCTCGCAGAACACCTACGTCATTGCGCAGGCGCTGCGCGAAAAGCTGGGGCCGGGCGACGAAGTGATCGTCACCAACCAGGACCACGAGGCCAACATCGGGGTCTGGCGCCGGCTCGGGAGCGGCGGCGTGGTCATCCGCGAGTGGAAGGTCGACCCGGTCACGGCCGAGTTGCACGCCGCAGACCTCGCGGCACTGCTGGGCCCGCGGACCCGGGTCGTCGCCTTTACGCAGTGCTCCAACGTCGTCGCCAGCATCAACCCCGTCCGTGAGCTGACCGACATGGTTCACCGGGCCGGCGCGTGGGCGATCGTCGACGGCGTCGCCGCCTGCCCGCATGGCCTGCCGGACGTCCAGGCACTGGGCGCCGACATCTACCTGTTCTCCCTGTACAAGGTCTACGGCCCGCATCTCGGCGCGATGACCCTGCGCCGGGAGCTGAACGCCGAGCTGCCCTCGCAGGGGCACTTCTTCAACGCCGGCAAGCCGGGGGCCCGGTTCACGCCAGCCGGGCCCGATCATGCGCAGATCGCCGCGGTCAACGGCGTGATGGACTACATGGACGCCGTCGCGGACCGGCACGGCTGCGACGGCCAACCGGTCCAGGCCCGGGCCGCCGCGATCAGGAAGCTGTTTCACGATCGCGAGACCGCCTTGCTGCAGCCGCTGCTCGACTTCCTGTCGGGTCATCCCGGGGTGCGACTGATCGGCAGGGATCGCGCCGCCGAGCGGGCGCCGACCGTTGCCTTTCTTGCCGAGGGACATGCCTCGAGGGACCTGGCCAGACGGCTGTCGGAATTCAGGCTGGGCGTCGGGTCCGGCAACTTCTATGCCTACCGCCTGCTGCAGGCGCTGGGCATCGATACGGACGACGGGGTCGTGCGCGCCTCGTTCGTGCACTACACGTCGGAAGAGGAGGTCGGTCGCCTGATCGAGGCGCTCGACGAACTACTCTAGGTGTAATTCGATGGTGTCGCGACCGAGCGCCGCGACCGGCTTTCCGGATTCCGGGTAGCGCACGCCTCAGTAGCCGCGAAGCTGCGCGAACCGGTCGGCGTGGTAGTAGGAATCGCCATATTCCTGCCGCGCAGCCGCGGCGCGCTTCATGTAGAAGCCGATGTCGAACTCGTCTGTCATGCCGATGCCACCGTGCATCTGCACGGCTTCATTGACGGCCAGCTGCACGGTCTTGCCGCTCCTGGACTTGGCCATGCTGGCAAGCAGCGAGCGGTCAGCGGAGTCCGCGTCCAGGGCCTGCAGCGCCTTCAGCACGGCTGACCGGGTCAGCTCGAGTTCGCAGAACAGCAGCGCGGCGCGATGCTGAAGAGCCTGGAAGCCGCCGATCGGCACGCCGAACTGCTTGCGTTCCTTGAGGTAACCGAGCGTTCTCTCGAAGGCTTCAGCCGCAATCCCCAGCATCTCCGCAGCCAGGCAGACCGCGCCGATGTCCAGCGCCTTCTGCAGCGGCTCCCAGGCGTCGCCCGGGTTGCCGATCAAGGCGTCTGCGCCCACCTGAACCTTGTCGAAGCGGAGGGTGGCGGCCACGCGGTTGTCCAGGTTGAGCACGCCGGTCACGCCCAGGCCCCTGGCCTCGCGATCGACGACGAACAGGCTCAGGCCGTCCCGGTCGCCGGGAGCGCCCCCGGTCCGGGCCAGGACCAGGAACTTGTGGGCGATGGTCCCATCGATGACGGAGACCTTGCTGCCGGTCAGCGCGTAACCGTCCGCATTGGTGACTCCGGCCATTGCGGTCGCAGCCGGATCCAGCCGGCTCGTCTCGTCGAGCGCGAGGGTCGTTATCAACTCGCCACTGGCGATGGCCGGCAGGAGCGAACGCTTTTGCGCGTCACTTCCCAGCCCGGCGACCAGCGAGGAACAGACCACCGCCGAGGACAGCAGCGGTGAGGAAGTGAGCGTCCGGCCGGCCTCCTCGAACAGCAGCCCCGCCCCGACATAGCCGAAGCCGAGACCGGAATACTCTTCGGGCACCACGATGCCGGTCCAGCCCATCTCGGCCATGGCCGACCAGAGCTCGGGCGACCACGCCTCGCCCCGGTCACGCAGCTTGCGAAACGCCTCCACCGGCGAGCTCTCACGGAAGAAGGACTTCGCGGAATCCCTCAGCAGTTGCTGTTCTTCGTTCAAGACCAACGCCATATGCCTGCTCCTGTTCCAGTTTCCGGCACTCAGGCCGGCAGGCCGAGAATGCGCCTGGCAATGATGTTGAGCTGCACTTCCGAGGTGCCGCCTTCGATGGAGTTGCCCTTGGTCCGCAGCCAGTGCTTGGCCAGCGTGACGTCTTCTTCGCCCTTCCAGGCCAGCGCCCCGGTGCCGCCCGCGGCCATCAGCAGTTCGTAGCGGATCTTGTTGAGCTCGGTGCCGTAGTACTTCAGCAGGGACGACGCCGCGCCCGTCCCCTGCCCCGCCTTCGCCTCGTCGACGACCCGCTCGATCGTCAGCGCGAACGCCATCTCGTCGATCTCGTAGTCGCTGATGTCGGCCCGCAGCGCGGCATCGGCCAGGCGCCCGTCGCGGCTGCCGATCGCTCTCAGCGCCATCTGCGAGACGGTCTCGCGGCCCGCCATGGCCAGGCCGAACCCGCCGATCATGGCGCGTTCATGGGTGAGCAGGTACTTGGCAATGTCCCAGCCCTTGTTCAGCTCGCCAACAAGGTTTTCCTTCGGGACCTTGACGTCGGTGAAGAACGTTTCGCAGAAGGGCGAGTTGCCGCTGATCAGCTTGATCGGCCTGGTGCTGACGCCGGGAGAGGTCATGTCGAACAGCAGGAAGCTGATGCCCTGGTGCTTGGGCGCCTGGAAATCGGTGCGCACTAGGCAGAAGATCCAGTCGGCCTTGTCCGCGTAGGACGTCCAGGTCTTCGAGCCGTTGACCAGGTAGTGATCACCCCGGTCCTCGGCGCGGGTCTGCAGGCTCGCCAGGTCGGAGCCGGCATTGGGCTCGCTGTAACCCTGGCACCAGCGAATCCTGCCGTGGACGATGTCCGGGATGAAGCGACGCTTCTGTTCCTCGCTGGCGAACCTGAACAACGCCGGGCCGAGCATGTCGATGCCGAAGCTCTCGAGCGGCCGGCGCGCCCCGATCCTCGCCAGCTCCTCACGCAGGACCTTGGCCTCTTCCTTGGACAGCCCGCCCCCGCCATACTCGACGGGCCACTGCGGCGCGGTCCAGCCGCGGCCAGCCATGCGCTCCAGCCACAGTCGCTGGTCGTCGCTCTCGAATATCCAACTGCGCCCGCCCCAGCATTGATCGTGCTCCGTCTCGATGGGACGGCGCATCGACTTCGGGCAATTTTCCGCCAGCCACGCGCGGGTCTGCTCTCTGAATCCGGTCAGGTCTGCCACGTAGTATTCCTCCGGGTCCCAGCCCCTGGGCGGCCTCCTGGGTTTCGCCCGGGCAAGGAACCCCGGTTCCTTCGAGCCCGAACCCACCAGCGCTTCGCGCTACCCATCGCTAGCGCACGGAACCCTGTCTGAGCTTCCGGCACGCACTATACCGGCCAGAAGTGCCGACAGGCACCGTGGATGTAGCGCTGGACATCTCGACCAGGATCGTCCTCAAGTGCACCTCGCAACGTTGGACTCGGCGGTGCGGTTCGTGTATCCAGTCGGACTGAGTCTGGCTGGAGCAAGCTGCCGTGCAGGCGACGGAACCGCTGATCAACGACCCCGCGGGCGTTCTGGCCGCGCTGCTGGCCGTGCTCGCGGCGATATTCTGGTTCGGCGAGACCAGGCCGGGCCGCAGGCTTTTCGGCGTCGTCCCCCGGCTGGTGTTCTGCTACTTCATCCCGACGACGCTGACGACGCTCGGCATCCTGCCCGAGTCCTCGCCGCTCTACGACTGGATCAAGGCCTACCTGCTCCCGGCCAGCCTGGTGCTGCTGATCCTTGCCCTGGACGTCCCCGGCATCCTGCGGCTCGGTCCGAGGGCGGTGATCATGCTGCTGGCGGGCACGGCCGGCGTGGTGGTGGGCGCGCCGATCGCGCTCTGGCTGTTTTCCAGCGTCGTGCCGCCGGACACCTGGCAGGGCATGACGGCGCTCAGCGGCAGCTGGATCGGCGGTGGCGCCAACATGGTCGCGCTGGCGCAGATCGCGGGCACGTCGGAGAGCATGTTCGGCATGATGGTCATCGTCGACGTCGCGGTCGCCAACATCTGGATGGGCGTGCTGCTCTACATGGCCGGCCA
>DATHZW010000297.1:0-3419 GCA_035458405.1 Steroidobacteraceae bacterium
CGACCTGTATGTCGCCCTTGAAACGGCCGGAAATCCGTACGTGACCCGAGCCTTCGATCTTGCCCTCGAAGGTCAGTCCGGAGGCGATTACGGACTCCTTGAGCTCCTGTCGCGCGCGCGAGGTCTCGGTCGAGGCGGGCACCGGCTCGGGCCGCGAGCGCGTCGACGGGGCGACTTCCGGCGTTTCTGCCGGGGCGGGTTCTTTTGCAGCGATGTCTTTCCAGAGCGCCATGGGGGTGTTCCTCCGGGTGGTCAGTTCCCAAGATTAGCCAGTCGAGCCTGCCGAGGCCAGCTATCTGGCGCACACGGCGATTGTCTGCGTTCGGCGACAGCCCTCCTCGGGGCGTCGCTGTAGCCCGCCGCGCCTACCTGCCGGTGAAACGGGGCTTGCGGCGCTCGGCGAAGCTCCTGACGGCCTCCTCGAGGTCGTCGGAATGCAGGAAGGCGGAATTCCAGAGCGCCACGTAGTCCAGTCCTTCGCGCGTGGCCGCGCGGGCCGCGGCGTTGAGCACGTGCTTGGCTCCCTGGACCGCAAGCGGCGAATGGGCCGAGATCAGCCCGGCCAGCTCCCGTGCCCTCGCCAGCAGCGCCGCGGCGTCCGGCAGCACCTCGGTCACCAGCCCGACCCGCAGCGCGTGTCCCGCGTCGATGTCGCGGGCGGTCAGGATGAGGTCGCGGGCGACGCCGTCGCCGACGATGCGCGGCAGGCGCTGGAGCACGCCCACGTCGGCGACCATGGCGATGCGGGTCTCGCGCACCGAGAACGTCGCGTCGGCGCTGGCGATGCGGATGTCGCAGGCGGTGATGAGGTCCATGCCGGCGCCCAGGCAGGCGCCCTGGACGGCGGCGATCACCGGCTTGTCGGTGCCCTCGAAGCAGCTGGCCGTGCGCTGGTAGCGCTGGATGTCGTCGTAGAGCGCCCGCCTCTTTGCGACGGCGGAATCGCCGCGTCCGGAGAGGGACCCGCCGCCCGCCAGCGCCGGCGCATGGTCGACCAGGTCGATGCCGGCGCAGAAGGCCTTGCCACGGCCGGCCAGCACGATGACGCGGGTGGCATCGTCTGCGTCGAGTTGGGCGACTGCCGCGGGGATGTCTTCCCAGAGGGGGCGATGCAGCGCGTTGAGCTTGTCCGGACGGTTGAGCCAGAGGACGGAGACTCCGTCGGCGGACTCGACTTCGAGGTTGTCCCAGCTCATCGACGGATCTCCCGGATCCTGGGCCGGGACCGGCGCCCGGCGTGAAAGGGGTCAGGCCGCGGCAACCTGCTGCGGCACGAGAATCTGCGCCGTCAACAGGCGCAACCGGCGGCGCTGCATCTTGAGACGGTATTCGATTTCCCGCACCCGCGTGCGGAAGCTGGCTTCCTCCCAGCGGGCCGCCACGCGCTGTCGCGTCGCGGCATACCACTCGTCGCGCAGCCGGGACCACTCCGCCAGCGTCGCCTGGAAGGTCTCGTATTCCCGGCCCATGCGCTCGCGGATGGCATCGACGTCGGGCAGCTGCAGGCCCTTGCGGCGGCTGTCCAGCGCCGCCTGGGCGCGCTTGAACTGCATGGCCAGGCGGGCGCGCAGGATGGTCACGTCCGGCACACGCTTGAGGTTCGAGGTCAGCCCGACCAGCGACAGCGTGTAGATCATCCACTTGGACGGGTCCCACTGCCACCAGCGAATCCCGTTGCGATAGTCGCGGTCGAAGATGTGGTGGAAGTTGTGGTAGCCCTCGCCGTAGGTCAGCAAGGCCAGCACCGGGTTGTCGCGGGCCGAGTTCTCGTCCGTGTAGGGCCTGCTGCCCCAGATGTGGGCCAGGGAATTGATGAAGAAGGTGGTGTGATGGATCAGCACCAGGCGCAGTACGCCCGCCAGCAGGAACACGCCCCACAGGTCGCCGGCCAGCCAGCCCAGTGCCAGCGGCAGGCCGACGTTCGTGACGAGTATCAGCGGCAGGTAATAGCGGTGCTGCCAGCGAACCAGCGGGTCCTGCTGCAGGTCGCGACCGTTGCTGAAGTCGTTCCGGCCGGTCTCCCAGTGGCGCAGCATCCAGCCGATGTGCGAGAACCAGAAGCCGCGGCCGGCGGAGTAAGGATCGGCGTCGTTCCGGTCGACGAACTGGTGATGACGCCGGTGATCGGTGGCCCAGATCAGGATGCTGTTCTGCACGGCCATGCCGCCGAAGATCATGTAGACCAGGCGCAGCGACCAGTGGGCCTGATAGGTGCGGTGGGCCCAGAGCCGGTGGTAGCCGCCGGTGATGGACATGCCGTTGGCGCCGAGCAGGACGAAGCACCAGATCCAGGCGGCGGCGCTGTAGCCATGGGTGAACCCGTACCACGGCACCAGTGTCAGGGCGGCCAGGAACGTCAGGGAGAACAGGGTGGTCGTCACCCAGTTGATCGGCGGCAGCTTGGCCGCGGTCGATTCCGTCATCTTGTCGGGACTCTCGGGAGCTTGAATGTAACCGGTTATTCTGGACGAAAAACTCCCTGCGCGTGCGCGTAATGCAGGTTGGAATAAAAGCTATTAATTACAATGAGTTAAAGGTGCCCGCCCGACCGTGGACCGGGCGGGCCTCATGCCGCGTGCCGGATTGTCCCAGGCATTGGTGACCGGGAGGCTGGTCAGGTCGATCGGCGTCAGGCCAAGGCCGATGGCGGTGGGCGCGAAACCGGCCGGCGCGCGGGTCGGTGGCGCCGGGGACGAGCCGGAACCTGCCGATGACTTCGACCGACAGGCGGTTGGGCTTGGGCATGGAACTTCCCGCCCGGCCGGGACGCGGCGAGGCAGTCCATTGTTTTTATTGCCGTTTTTCAGTACAGGCCGGGCAGGTTGACCTGGGCCGGGGTCGGCCGGTCGGGGACCGGATAGCGGCTCTGGACCTCGATACCCGGCTTCTGCGCGGTCGGGACGCCGGCGATAGCGGACGAGCAGGCACCGTTGCCGAGCCAATACAGTGCCTCGGCGGTGGACCCCTCGGCTGGGTCGCTCATGGCGCGCGTCAGGTCGTCGGCAGCGCTGCAGAATCTCCCCGGCAGGGTGCTGGCCAGGCCGTTGTAGTAGTCCCCTTCCTCGTCCGCGTTGGTCGAGCGCAGGGTCACCAGGCGCAGGCGGATGTCGCACTGGCTGCTGAGGTCGAAGGCCGACTGGCCCACGGGCTTTCCGTAGGTGTCGGTGCCGACGATGGCCACGTTGGCCCAGGGCTTCATGGCATTGACGGTCAGTTCGCTGGCCGATGCACTGGCGCCGGTGGTGATGAACGCGATATTGACCGCGTCCACGGAGGTGCCGGAAATGGGACGGAAATAGCGCGTCTCGTCGGCCGAGGACTTGCTGGGGCGGAAGCGGATGTTGTTGTACACGTCGGTGGGCTGCCGCAGCGCGCCCATGAGGTCGCCCATCAGATTGGCGACGGAGATCAGCCCGCCG
>DATHZW010000298.1:0-2075 GCA_035458405.1 Steroidobacteraceae bacterium
CGCGCTGTCGCGGGTGCTCTCGCCGACGTCGGCGACACTGATCAGCGACGGCAGCTCGATGTCGGGGCTGACGCCGCGGTGCTGCGTGCTGTCTCCGGTGACGCGGTAGTACTTGCCGATGGTCACGGTCAGCTGGCCAAAGCCGGATTTCGGGCCGAGCGCATAGCGGTCCAGCGGATAGAGGTTCTGCACCGACCCCTTGCCGTAGGTCTGCTGGCCGACGATCAGTCCGCGGCCGTAGTCCTGGATCGCTCCGGCGAAGATCTCCGACGCCGAGGCGCTGGCGCGGTTGACGAGGACCACCAGCGGTCCGTCCCAGGCCAGGCCCGGCTCCGGGTCGTCCAGGACCTCGATGCGACCCCCGGTCTCGCGCATCTGCACCACCGGGCCCTTCTCGATGAACAGGCCGACCAGCGCGGTCGCTTCGGTCATGTACCCGCCGCCGTTGTTGCGCAGGTCCATGACCAGGGTCTTCATGCCCTCGGACTTGAGCTCGCCGATCAGGCGGCGCACGTCCCGGGTCGTGCTGCGAAAGTCTTCGTCGCCCTCGCTCCTGGCCTGGTAATCCTGGTAGAAGCTCGGCACGTCGATCACGCCGACCGGAATGTCCTTGCCGCCGCGCTGCGTCTTGCGCAACTCCTTCTTCGCGGCCTGGCCCTCGAGCGTCACCTTGTTGCGGGTGAGCTCCACGGCCGTCTCCGGCGATCCCGGGGTCGCGCCGCCGGGCAGGACCTGCAGTCGCACGACCGTGTTGACGGGGCCGCGGATCAGCTGCACGACGTCGTCCAGGCGCCAGCCGATGACGTCGACGATGGCGCCGTCCTTGCCCTGGCCGACGCCGGTAATCCGGTCGTTGGCCTTGACGCTGCCGGTCACCGCCGCGGGCCCGCCGGGCAGCACGTTGACGATGGTGACGTAGTCGTCGATCAGTTGCAGCGTCGCGCCGATGCCCTCGTAGGAGAGGCTCATCGCGATGTTGTATTCCTCGGAATTGCGCGGCGAGAAATAATTCGAGTGCGGGTCGTAGACGTGGGAGTACGCGTTCATGAAGAGTTCGAACACGTCGTCGGAGCTCACCTGCTCGATACGCTTGAGCACCCGCTCGTAACGCTTGCGCAGCACCTCCTGGACTTCCGGCCATTCCTTGCCCGCCAGGGTGAGCGACAGGCAGTCGTTCTTGACCCGCTGGCGCCACAGCTCGTCCAGCTCCGCCGTGCTGGATGGCCAGGCGTCCTTGCTGCGGTCAAACCTGAAGCTCTCCTCCTGCGCGAAGTCGGGCTCGGTTTCCAGCAGCTTGATGGCGTACGCGATCCGCTCGCGATTGCGGTCCTGCAGCCGGGCGAACATCTCGAAGGGTGGGCCGAGGTTCGAGGACTTGATTTCGTCGTCCAGTTCGTAGCGGTACTTCTCGAACTCGGCGATATCCGACGCCAGCAGGTAGCTGCGGTTGCCGTCGAGCGACTCCAGGTAGCGTTCGAAGATCTGCGAGGAAAGCTTGTCGTCCAGGACAGCCTGCCGGTAGTGCTGGCGTTCCATGACCTCCGACACCAGCCGCATGACCCGCCGCTGTCGCTCGGTCGGCTCGATTCCGCCGGTCGAGGCCAGCGCCGGACCGACCGGCGTGGCGGGGCCCTGGCCCGTTCCCATGACGATCGCTGCGCCGACCGCAATGGCGCAGCAGGCCAGCGCCACCCTGGCCCAGGACACTGCGGGAAACCTGCGAGATTCGGTCATGGGTTGCTACAATCCTCGGTCCGGGGCGCCGGACAGTCGTCCTAGGCTAGATGCGGGGCCCAGGCCAATCAAGTACCGGCGTCACGCTGCCACTTTCAGGGAATTCGCGACATGGGTCCACTCGGTTTCCTCACCGGCGTACTGCTCGGCTCGGCGGTCGCCATCGCCGGCGTGCTGGCGATGGTTCTCATCGTGTTCCTCGCCGTCTCGTCGGACCACCCCGCCTTGCTCGAGGTGTATGCGCCGCTGCTGCGGGGAATCGTGCTTTTCGGCATCCTGGCGGCGGTCGGCGGGGTGGCCTTCGTGAGCCTGCAGAAGAACCGTCCCTGGCGCTGGGCTGC
>DATHZW010000299.1:0-4679 GCA_035458405.1 Steroidobacteraceae bacterium
GACTTGCCCCCGCACTCCAGCCAGACGCGCTTCATGTTCGACCGGCCGGAATACTCCAGCATGCGCTTGCCGATCCGGGTCGAGCCGGTGAACGCGATGCAGTCGACGTCCATGTGCAACGCCAGCGCCTCGCCGGCCGTGTGCCCGAAACCCGGAACGACGTTGAGCACGCCCGGGGGCAGGCCCGCCTCCACCGCGAGCTCGGCGACCCGGATGGCGCTCAGCGGCGACTTCTCCGACGGTTTCAGCACCACTGAATTGCCGGTCGCCAGCGCCGGGCCGAGCTTCCAGCAGGCCATCAACAAAGGGAAGTTCCAGGGGACGATGGCGCCGACCACCCCGACCGGTTCGCGCGTGATCATGGCCAGGGTCGACCTGGACGTCGGCGCCACCTCGTCGTAGACCTTGTCGATGGCCTCGGCGTACCACTCGATGCAGCGCGCGGCGCCCGGCACGTCGATCGCCAGCGCATCCGAAATCGGCTTGCCCATGTCGAGCGTCTCGGTCAGGGCCAGTTCGTCGCGATGGGCGAGCAGCAATTCCGAGAACCGCCGCAACACGCGCTTGCGCCCTGCGGGCGATTCCTGCGACCAGTCGCCGGCCTCGAAGCTGCGCCGGGCCGAGGCCACCGCCGCGTCCACGTCGGCCGCGGCGCAGGACGCGACCTGCGCGATCGTCTTGCCGTCCGCCGGGTTCACGCAGTCGAAGGTCTCGCCGCTCGCCGCGTCGCGATAGCGCCCGTCGATGAAGGCCTGCGTGCCCAGTCGCAGGGCCGCCGCCGCCTCGTGCCAATTCGTCGCCTGGTTCGCCTTGGTCATGTCAGTCCTGCAGGTTGGCTTTCCGGATGATCTGCGCGGTTCGCGCAGGGTCCCTAGGATACTCGACGTCGGACGCGTAAAATCGTCGTCCACCCGTTTCGGGCCTCGTTTTCTCCCCTCAACTGCCGTGACCAGCGGCCGGACACAAAGACATGAGCGCAACCCCCGACTCCCCCTCGCTGAGCAGGCAGGACCTAGAGGCCTACTGGATGCCGTTCACGGCCAACCGCCAGTTCAAGGCCGCGCCGCGGCTGCTGACCCGCGCCGAGGGCATGCACTACTGGACCGCCGACGGCCGGCAGATCCTAGACGGCGTGGCAGGGTTGTGGTGCGTGAACGCGGGCCACGGCCGGCGCGAGATCACCGAGGCGGTGTCGGCGCAGATCGCCACGATGGACTATGCGCCGCCGTTCCAGATGGGACATCCGGCCGCCTTCAGGCTGGCGAACGAGATCGTCCGGCTGGCCCCCGAGGGGCTCGACCACGTGTTCTTCACCAACTCCGGGTCGGAGTCGGTCGACACCGCGCTCAAGATCGCGCTGGCCTGGCAGCGTGTACGCGGCCAGGGCACGCGCACCCGGCTGATCGGACGCGAGCGCGGCTACCACGGCGTCGGTTTCGGCGGCATCTCCGTGGGCGGCATGGTCAACAACCGCAAGTTCTTCGGCACCCTGCTGCCCGGAACCGACCACCTGCAGGCCACGCATTCGCCGGAGCACAATGCCTTTGCGCGCGGCCTGCCTGCCTGGGGCGCGCACCTCGCCGACGAACTGGAGCGGCTGGTCGCGCTCCACGACGCCTCCACCATCGCCGCCGTCATCGTCGAGCCGATCGCCGGCTCGACGGGCGTGCTGATGCCGCCGGCCGGATACCTCCAGCGGCTTCGCGACATCTGCACGCGCCACGGCATCCTGTTGATTTTTGACGAGGTGATCACCGGCTTCGGGCGGACCGGCTCGCCTTTCGCCGCCGGTGAATTCGGCGTCGTGCCGGACATGATCACCTGCGCCAAGGGGCTGACCAACGGCGCGGTGCCGATGGGCGCCGTGCTGGCGCGCAAGGAAATCTACGACGGGTTCATGGACGGGCCCGAGCAGGCGATCGAGCTTTTCCACGGCTATACCTACTCTGCCCATCCGGTGGCCTGTGCCGCGGGACTGGCCACGCTGGACCTGTACCAGCGCGACGGCCTGCTGACGCGGGCCAGGGACATGGCCGGCTACTGGGAAGATGCGGTGCACTCGCTGAAGGGGCTGCCGCACGTGATCGACCTGCGCAACTACGGGCTCATCGCCGGCATCGAACTCGCGCCGATTGCCGGGCGGCCCACGGCCAGGGCCTACGAAGTCTTCCTGAAGTGCTTCGAGCGCGGCATCCTGATCCGCACCACCGGCGACATCATCGCCTTGTCGCCGCCGCTGATCATCGAGCGCAAGCACATCGACCAGCTGTTCGGCACGCTGTCCGAGGTGCTGAGGACCCTGTAGAAGAGGCGCCAGGCGCCGTAGTGCCGGCTGCCCCAAACGAAGAGGTGCCAGGCACCGTAGTGGCGGCTGCCCCAAACGAAGAGGTGCCAGGCACCCGGAGGGTGCCTGGCACCTGAATCAGTGCCCGACGGCCGGTCGGCCGTCGGGCCATTATTTTTTTACTCGCCCCAGGGGAACGTGGTCGCGACCGCGAAGACGATCCGCGCGTCGCTCGACAACGCATCGCCACCGTTGGCCGCTTTCCAGTCGCTGCCGTCCACCCACTTCAGTTCCAGGTCGAAGTGACCGAAGCTCTTGCTGACGCCCACCGACCAGTCGAAATAGGACTCGAAGCCTTCGAGCTTGTCCCACATGTCGCCGTCGCTGTAACCGACGTGCACGGACAGGCCGAAGTCGTTCGGCAGCGGCACGCTGGCATTGCCCTCATAGTAGAAGGCGCTCTCACCGGTGGCGAACCCGTCCCAGGAGTACCAGATCTTGGCGTCGAAGATGCCGTGGCTCAGGCCGACCCACACCTCGGGATAGTTGTAGTCGCTGGTCCCGGGATACATGTAATAGACGGCGCCTATGTCGTAGCCCAGCCCGTCCTCGGCACCTCCTGCGAACCCGGCATACACGTCGACCTCGGCGTCTGCGGGGTCGCCTGGGCCGAAGTTCACGTTGCTCGCCCAGGCGCCGACGTACAGGCCGCTGTCGGCTGCCCAGTCGATGCTGGCCTGCAGCGCCGGATCGCCGGAACTCTGCGTAACGCCACGGAAATCGTAGTCCGTGGTCGCGGTAACGGTCGCCGAAAGCTCGCCGGCGGTCGCGGCGCCCGAGAGAGCCAGCGCTACGCCTGCCACCAGCCACTTCATGTTTTTCATCTGCATCCCCTTGTTGGATCGCCGATCGATTTCACTGCCGGTGTTCGTCGCTAACTTGTGACAGCAACACCGCGAGTACCAAGAGCTTGCGCCAAGTGCCTGTTCAGCCGCCCGATCCGGGCGACGAGGACAGGCCCGCACTGTGGCGGTTCCGCAACAAACGATGTTGCGACCTCGGGGATTATATGCACTTGTGGGGCCGCGGTGTAGTCGCAGCTGTGCGGCGGGCGCGACCGGCTACTGCGGGCGAGCTGCGGAGACCGAAAACCGGCCACGTGGGCTGCATTCCGCCCCCAGCCAAGCCGCCTTGCGCCGTAAACGAAGAGGTGCCGGGCACCCGAAGAGGGTGCCTGGCACCTTGAGCCGGACCCGACGACCGCCATCCGGCCGTCGGGCGTCAGTCAGTTACTCCCCACCCCATGGCAGGGTGGTGCTCACCGAGAAGATCAGGCGAGGCTCCGTGTTGAACACGTCGTCCTTGATCTTGTCCTCACCGCTGAGGTCGGTGCCGGTGTACTTGAGTTCGAGGTCAAAATTGCCGAGCGTGTAGCCGACGGACACCGCGTAGTCGAAGTACTCATAGCCGTCGAAGGCATCCCCGTAGTTGTAGCCCGCGTGCACGCCGAGCGTGAAGTTCGCCGGCAACTCGAAGCTCAGGTTGCCCTCGGTGTACAGCGCGTCGTCGGAGCCGCCACCGTAGTCGATGGCCCACCACTGCTTGAACTCAAACACGCCGTAGCTGATGCCGGCCCAGAGTTCGGGGTAGTCCTCGATCTTCGACTTGCTGGCCGTGCTCGAGCTGCCCGGATAGGTGTACCAGACGCCGCCGACATCAAAGGCGAGGCCGCCCGAGGTTTCCCAGGCATATCCGCCATACAGGTCGAGTTCGATGTCGCCATCGGTGTCACTGCCGTAGTCGATGTTGCTGGCCCACGCCCCGACGTAGAAGCCGTTGTCCGCGGCCCAGTCGACGCTGGCCTGCAGGGCAGGATCCTTCGCGCTGAGGCTCACGCCACGGAAGTCGTAGTCCGACGTCGCCGTAATGGTCGACGAGAACTCGCCGGCTCCGGCGACCCCGGACGCGAGCAAGGCGGCACTTGCCAAGATCCACTTCATGTTCTTCATTGGCATCCCTCTTGTTACCTCAGTCATGCGAATACACCGGTGTATCCATCTTTCATTGGCGACAGCAACTCCGTGGGTCCTGACAGCCCGCACCGGACACCTGCGCCAGGGCCCGATGCAAACCTGGACGGCGCGGCCTCGCTGTTGCGACCCCGCAACAAACCATGCTGCGAGATACCGCCGATAATATGCGCCTGTCGTACCATCCATACAAGTGCGGACTGCTGCCGGGAATTCAAGGGCTCAGGCCGCCAGGTTTCGCCCGGAGCGCGCCAGCGAGAAGCCGGTTCGCAGTTTCGCGCGGCCCGCTGGTGGGCGCAGGCTTCAGGTCGTGGCCGCCTCGAATATGGCGTAACGCTTGCGGGCCGGTTCGAGCGTTTCCCAGG
>DATHZW010000300.1:0-12360 GCA_035458405.1 Steroidobacteraceae bacterium
CGGCCGGACGTGGCCTCGGTGACGGCGCTGTCGCGCCGGCCGGTCGAATTCCTCGACGCAAAAATCGCAGCCGGCCGGATCGACCTGCTCGACGAGCGCTCGATCGCGGCCGCAGCGGCCGCCTGCGGGGGTCTCGCGCCCAGGCTCGTCGTCTGCGCCGCCGGACTGCTGCACGCCGGCCCCATCCAGCCGGAGAAATCCCTGCGAGAGCTGGACCCGGACCGGCTGGCGCGCGTGCTGGCAGTGAACACGATCGGCCCGGCGCTCGTCATCAAGCATTTCGCGCCACTGCTGCCGCGGCAGGGCAAGAGCGTCATTGCGCTGATGTCGGCGCGGGTCGGTTCGATCTCCGACAACCGCCTCGGCGGGTGGTACGCCTACCGCGCCTCGAAAGCCGCGCTCAACCAGGTCGTGCGCACGGCCTCGATCGAGATTGCGCGGCGCTGGCGCGAGGCGGTCGTCGTGGGGTTGCACCCGGGCACCGTCGAAACGCCGCTGTCGGCGCCCTTCAGCGCCAACCTGAGCCCCGACAAGCTGTTCACGCCGGCATTCGCCGCCGGCCGCCTGCTCGCGGTCATCGACGGCCTGGGCCCGGGGGATTCCGGCAAGTGCTTCGCCTGGGACGGCAGCGAGGTGCCGGCCTAGCCCCGGGCCCGCCCCGGGGCTTTGACAGACCCGCGGGCCAAAGGTAGCGTGAGCGCAGGGATCGCCTGGCGTGGTGGCGCGAGTTCGGCGTGGCCGCAGTCATCGGCGCAGTCTTGTGGCCAACAGCCGAACTTGAGGGACCTGGCATGAAATCATCGATCGCTGGCCTGCTTGCAACCATCGCCGCGGCGACGCTGCTCCACGGTTGCGGCAAGGCCGAGGCACCGAAGGCGGTGGAGCCGGCTCCCGCCGTGCACTCGACCGCCGAGGCGGCCATCGCCGCCGCCGTCGCCGACACGACCCGGCTCGGCGACGCCCGCCTGCGCGACGAGCTGCGCAGGCCGGCGGAGATCCTGGCCTTCGCCGGCATCCAGCCCGGCCAGACCATCGTGGAACTGCAGCCTGGCGGCGGTTACGACACGGCGCTGCTGTCCCGCGTCGTCGGGCCCCACGGCAAGGTCTACGCGGTGGACTGCGAGCGCCTGTTCGAATACCGGCCCAACCTGCGCGAGTCGTTCGCCGGGTTCATTGACGCGGATCCACGTGCGAACGTCGAATACTCCTCGCAACGCTTCGACGCGCTCGAGTTGCCGATGAACATCGACGCCTTCTGGATGTCGATGTTTTACCACGACACGATCTGGCTCGGCGTCGATCGCGCCGCGATGAACCGCTCGATCTTCGAGCACCTGCGGCCGGGCGGCACCTTCCTCGTCATCGACCACCATGCCCTGCCGGGGGCCGGCGACGCCGTCGCGACCGAGCTGCACCGCGTCGATGCGGCAACCGTGAAGAGCGAGATCGAGGCGGCCGGTTTCGTGCTGGCGGAAACGAGCGATGTCCTGGCCCACCCGGACGATCCGCATACCGATTCGGTGTTCGCCGACGAGCGGCGCGGCCGCACCGACCGCTTCGTCTGGAAGTTCGTCAAGCCGGAGTGAGTTCCCGCCGCCGGGCGCGGGGCCCGTCGGCCCGGGTCAGGCGATGCCCTCCACGGCGACCAGCCTCGCGGTGCTGGCCTTGTCCCGGATCGGCTTGAGCTCGCGATAGACGGGCCCGTAGTAGAAGGACTCCAGCGCGGCGATCGACGGGAACTCGAGGATCACGAGGCGACGCGGCACCCAGTCGCCCTCGTAGACCTTGTGCTGCCCGCCACGGGCCAGGTAGCGGCCACCGGCGGCTTCGAGCGCCGGCTTCACCCTGGCCATGAATTCCTGGTAGCCGGCCGGATCGTGGATGTCCACGTCGAATATCGCGTACGCGCTCACGGGTCCCCTCCTCGTTCCTGGTGTCCGCCCCGACGCCCCGGGCTAACCGGTCAGCACGTCCCAGCGATAACCGCCGTCTTCAAGCATCTTGCCCGCCAGTGCATCGACCTCGTCGTCCTCGTTGCTGGCCAGCCGCCGCAGGTTGGCCGCCATGCGGCGCTTCGCCTGCTGCGTGAAGATGTCGGCGATCGAGTGCAACTGCTGCTGCTGGTCCGGGAAAGCGTTGCCCAGCGACGCCGCGCGGGACATGACGCACAGGCCGACGAACAGGTCGATCGCGATGTCGGCAAGCCGCTTCAGGTCGTACTGGTGCTCGACGACCCCCCGGCCGTACTTCCTGAGGATCTGCTCGGAAGCCGCGGCAAATGCCCGCGTGTATTTCTCGTAGACGCTGCAGGCGTCCTTCAGTCCCTCCGGGCAGCCGGTGAAGGCCGGGCCGAAGTTGACGCCGGTCGCCTGGGCGATCCGCCTGCCGGCGTAACCCGACAGGACACCGAAGCCCTTGATCGGGTTGCTGAAAATGTCGTCCACCGCCGACTTCAGGTCGGCCAGCGCCTTGCCCGCGTCCTTGAGGCCGGACATGGCGATGAACAGGCGCAGGATCTCGTTGGTGCCCTCGAAGATGGGCGAGATGCGCGCGTCGCGGACCGCCTGCTCGTAGGGGTACTCCTTCATGTAGCCGTTGCCGCCCGCGATCTGCAGCACCTCCCAGGCGGCGCGGTTGGCCGCCTCGGTGGCGAACACCTTGCTGATCGCGGCCTCGACCGAGTAATCGTCGAACCCGGAGTCGATGTAGTGCGCCACCATCCACACCACGCTCTCGGAGGCGAAACAATCGACGGCGATCTGCGCGATCTTCTCGCGAACGAGCCCGAACTCGGCGATCGGCCGGCCGAACTGCTTGCGTTCCTGCGCCTGCTTCGTGGCCAGTGCCAGCATCGTCTTCATGCCGCCGACCGCGCCGCCACCGAGGCCGGTTCGGCCGTTGTTGAGGATGGCCATCGCGATCTTGAAGCCCTTGCCCTCCTCGCCGAGCAGGTTCCCGGCCGGGACGCGCACGTCGGCGAAGCTGACCGTCGTGGTCGAGGACGAGCGGATGCCCATCTTGTTCTCGTGCGGGCCGTGGCTGACGCCTTCCCAGGCCGCCTCGACGATGAACGCGGAAATCTTGCCGCCCGGACCCTCGGTGCGGGCGAACACGGTGTACAGGTCGGCGATGCCGCCGTTGGTGATCCAGATCTTCTCGCCGTTCAGGACCCAGCTGCCGTCGGGCTGCTGGCTTGCGGTCGTCCGCAACGCCGCGGCGTCCGACCCGGCGCCGGATTCGGTCAGGCAGAAGGCGGCAATCATCTCGCCGGTCGCCAGCTTCGGCAGGTAGCGGGCGCGTTGCGACGCGTCGCCGAACAGCAGGATGCCCTTCATGCCGATGGAGCTGTGCGCGCCGATGGTCAGCGACACCGAGGTGTCGTAGCGGCTGGTCTGGCTCAGGACCCGCGCATAGGCGGCGTTGGACAGGCCGAGCCCGCCATGCTCCTCGGGGATGATGAGCCCGAACAGGCCCAGCTCCCGCAGCTCCTGGATGAACTCGGCCGGCTGTGCGGCCTCCGCGTCCCAGCGCTTGAAGTCCTCCGCATGATCGCCCAGGAAGGAGTCGATCGCGTCGACCATCGGCTCGAGAACCTCGCGGTCGCCGTCACGCATGCGCGGGAAGGGAAACACGTTGGCATGCAGAATCTTCCCGCCAAACAAGGCCTTGGCTGCACTCTGGTCGGGCAGCGGCGTGGCGCCTTCGACCGGGGCCGGCGCCAGGGGCAGGTCACCGACGGTTGTTGACTCGGACATGCTCATGCTCCTCGGATCTTGAAGTCTCTGGCCAATAGTCTGGTCGGTCGCCGCGGCCGGCGCCTCGTCAGGATTGCGGATGACCGCGAGTCGGTTGCCGGCATACCCGTTGCTCCGCCGCCAGGGCCCGAAGCCGATGTCCGGGACCTGCCAGCCGGGGCGGCCGAATGTGCGGCATTGCATCACGCCATCCGGAAACCGCCCGATTATTGCCAGATAAAATTAGGGAGCCCAACCGAGAAGCTCTCGTTTTCAGCAACCTGACGCCGGCACGGCGATGCCGCCTGGCCGGGCATGGCCGCGCGGTTGGTACTGCAGGACGTCTGCGTCTATGGTGCGCTCACTATGAAGCCAAAGGTCCTCATCCGCTGCCGGGGCGCCCGCCCGGCCGGTCGCCGGCCGCCGGCGGGGCTCGCCGTCGGGCATAGCGGGCCGTCGACGTGAGCGTGGTTCGCTGGGGAATCGTCGGGCCTGGCCGCATTGCGGAGCGGTTCGCCTCGGACCTGCGGCGGGTGTCCAACGCCAGGCTGGTCGCCGTGGCCTCCCGCTCGCTGGCCACGGCCGAGGCGTTTGTCGCGCGCCACGGCGCCGGGCGGGCCCATGCCGGTTACCAGCAGCTGTTCGACGACGAAGGGGTCGACGCGGTCTACATCGCGACACCGCACAGCCTGCATGCCAGCCAGTCCCGCGCTGCCATCGCGGCCGGCAAGGCGGTGCTGTGCGAAAAGCCCCTGACGGTCAGCCCCGACGAATGCCGCGACCTGCAGCACTACGCGCGCAGCGAACGACGTTACCTGGTGGAAGGCATGTGGACGTGGTTCCTGCCGGCCATCCGCAAGGCCCGGGAGTGGATCGACGCCGGCCGGATCGGCCGGGTCCGGCACATCAGGGCCGATTTCGGTTACCCCCTGCCCTACGACCCACGAGGCCGCGAGTACGACAGCGCCCTGGCCGGCGGCTGCCTGCTCGACATGGGCATCTATCCGGTCGCACTGGCCCGGCTCGTATTCGGCGAACAGCCTGCCCGGCTCGAGGTGCTGCATCATCTCGCGCCCAACGGCGTGGACGACGACGTGGTCGCGCTGTGCGGCTACGATGACAGGACCGCGACCCTGGCCGCGTCGTTCCGCTGCAAGCTGCCGAACTGCGCCTACCTCGTCGGCGAGGAAGGCTATATCGCGATTCCCGACTTCTGGCGGGCCGACAGCTGCCACCTGTACGAGCTGGACGAAAGGAAGGACAGCTTCCGGGACGACCGCCAGGGCAGCGGGTTCGAATTCGAGATCGCTGCGGTCAGCGCCGACATCCTGGCGGGACGGCTGGAATCAGCCACCGTCACGGCAGCGGACAGCCTCGCGTTCCAGCTGCACATGGCGCGGATCAAGGCGCAATTCGGCCCCTGACCGCCGGCGGACCGGCATGAAGGCCCGGCCGGTTCAGCGCCTGACCAGGTCGAGCTCGAGTTCCTCGAGGCTCCTGCCTTTCGTCTCCGGAAGCAGCTTCATGACGACCACCAGGCCGACCACGGCAAACACGCCGTAGACCAGGAAGGTGGTCGAGCTGCCGAGATTCTGGAGTTCCCAGGGGAACACCAGCTGCACCGTGAAGCTGACCGCGGAATTGATCAGCCCCACGAAGGAAATGGCGATCCCGCGAATCCGGTTCGGAAACAGTTCCGAGAACAGCACCCACATGACCGGGCCCAGGGACATCGCGAAGCTGGCGACGAAACCCAGGATCCCGATGAGGATCAGCGTCGGATTCATCGAGATGGCGGCACTGACGAACGCCGACTGGTGGCTCTGGTACACGTCGGCGCCGACGGCAGCGGTCACCGCCTGCCGGAAGTCGACGTCGCTGTCGAAGGTCTGGTCGAGCAGCGGCTGCAGCGCCGCCCGGTCGATGTCCTGCGGCAGCGAGGCCGCGGCGTCACTGCCGATCGTGTAGGTGGCCGACCCGAATCCATACGACAACAGCAGCATGCACACGGCGATGCCGGCCACGCCTGCGCCCAGCAGCGGCCGGCGCCCGAGCTTGTCGATCAATGCGATGGCCAGCACGGTGAAGACGAGGTTGACCAGGCCGACCAGCACCGCCTGCATGAAGGCCGCATCGGTCCCGATTCCGGACTGCTCGAAGATCGTCGGCGCGTAGAAGAACACCGCGTTGATCCCGGTGATCTGCTGCAGGATCGCCACCGAGATCCCGATCGCCAGCACGAGCTTCATGGCCGGCTTGAACAGCTCGCCGATCGACGCCCTCTGCTGGCCCGCCTGGGACTGCAGGGAATCGGCCATCGCCTTGAGGTCGGCGTCGGCCTGCTCACCGCCGCCGACCCGCGCCAGGATCTCGCGCGCCTCGGCCACCCGGCCGCGCATGACCAGCCAACGGGGACTCTCGGGCACGGCGTACAGGGCGAGGAAATAGAACAGGGCCGGCAGCGCCTCCACTCCCAGCATCCAGCGCCAGTTCCATGCGCCGAGCCTGAGCGCCTCGGCCCAGGCGAGGTCCGACTTGCCCAGCGTCAGGATCAGGTAGTTGCTGAAGAACGCGGCAGAGATGCCAAGGACGATGTTGAGCTGGTTGAAGGACACCATGCGGCCGCGCAGCCTGGGCGGCGCCATCTCGGCAATGTACATGGGCGCGATGATCAGCGCCGCGCCGACGCCGAAGCCGCCCAGCATGCGCGCCGCCACCAGGACCGCGAAGCTGGGCGCGACCGCGCAGACCAGCGCGGAGATCGTGAACAGGACCGCCGCGATCTTGAGCACCGGCAGGCGGCCCAGTCGGTCGCTCAGCGGACCCGAGACCATCATGGCCAGCGTCGCGGTCAGGGTCAGCGACGCGACCGACCAGCCCAGCTCGATCTTGGACAGGCTGAATTCCGGCTCGATGAAGCCGACCACGCCGGAGATGACCGACGCGTCGAAGCCCATCAGGAATCCGCCCAGCGCCACGATCAGCGCCGTCTTGACGGTATAGCGAGTGCTCGGGTTCATGTGGACCGCCTGGCCTGTCGGGGTAAGGGGCTGATCGTGAGTCGGACTGGCGAGCCTCGCCCCTAGCGGGCGAAACGGCGCACCGAATCGCGGACCAGCAGACTCGGTTCAAAGACGTGCTGAATCCCGGCGCCCTCTTCCTGGTACACGTTCTTGAGGACCCAGCGGACGGCCATGCGGCTCATGTCGCCGATGGGATAGTCGATGGTCGAGAGCTTGGGGAAGATGTAGCGCGACATCGGCGCATTGTCGAAGCCCACGAACGAAAGGTCGCCCGGAATGCTCAATCCGCGGTCGCGCGCCACCGTCATCGCGCCGACCGCCATTTCGTCGTTCGCGCAGGCCACGGCCGAGAACGGGATTTCCTGGTCCAGCAACCGGTTGAGCGCATTGCTGCCGCCGGCCTCGTGATAGTCGCCCTCGACCAGCAGGCGTTCGTCGAAGTCCACCGAGAATTCCGCCAGGGCGCGCCGATGGCCGGCCAAGCGGTCCTGGGCGTCGCCCCAGCTCAGCGGCCCCGAGACGTAGGCGATTTCCCGGTGCCCCATCTGCAGCAGATAGCGGCTCGCCAGATAGCCGCCCCGCTCGTTGTTCAGGGTGATGCAGTTCTCCGACATGCCGGGCACGCTGCGATTGATGAGCACGAATGGCGTGGGGGCCTCCCGGTGTTCCAGCAGGTACTTGTCCGAAATCGACTCCGCGTGAAGGATCAGGGCGTCACAGTTGCGGCTGACCAGGAAGCGGATGCCTTCCCGCTCGCTCGCCTTGTCGCTGTGGCCGGCGGCGAAAATGACGAACTTGTGCGCGCTGCGCAGGCTTTCCTCGATGGCGGTCAGCATGGCGCCGAAGAACGGCCCGTGCAGCTCCGACACCAGGACGCCGACACAATTGGACCGGTTCGACGCCAGTGACTGCGCGATGGTGTTCGGCCGGTAATGGAGCTGCTCCATCGCCGCCAGGACCTTCTTCCGTGTCTTCTCGCTGACCCGGCCGCTGTCGTTGATGACCCGCGAGACCGTCGCCAGGGACACGCCCGCCAGCCGCGATACCTCGTAGATCGTCGCCATGACCCGTTAACCAACCATGCCGTGCCCGGGAGCGGCCGGCCGCGCCGGCGGCCCGGCCACGGCCCGGCGACGTCCCCTGAGCAGCTCGCGAAACGCGTGACCGCTGGACTTCACGGTCCGGCACTGGCTGGCAAAGTCCACGTGGACCAGGCCGAATCGCTTGGCATAGCCCTCGGCCCACTCGAAGTTGTCCATCAGGCTCCAGTAGAAGTACCCGGCGACGTCCACGCCCTGCTCCATCGCGGCGCCCAGCGCATCGAGGTGGCGCTGCAGGTACTGTGTCCTGCCCGGATCATTGACTTCCCCGTTCTCGGCGGAATCAGGCATGGCCGCGCCGTTTTCCGTGACGTAGATGGGCGGCAGCCGGTACTCGCGGCTGAATGAGACCAGCAGGTCGGTCAGTCCCTCGGGGAAGATTTCCCAGCCCATGTCCGTGAGCGGGCCTGTGGGTGCCAGCTGGACGAACGGCTCCTTGTCGTCAGCCCGGTACACGGCTCGCGTGTAGTAGTTGACGCCCAGGAAATCCAGCGCGTGCGAGATGACCTCGAGGTCGCCCTCGCGTATGTCGGGCAGCATTTCCGTGGGCAGGCTGTCGATGAGGTCCGGATAGCGCCCCTCGATCAGCGGCTTGATGTACCAGTGGTTGAATTCCTGGTCCGCTGCATCAGCGGCCGCCCGGTCCTCGGCGCTGGCTGTCGCGGGATGACAGGGCGAGAAATTCAGGACGATGCCATTCAGGGAGTCCGGGCTGTTCCGGTCCAGCACCTGCATGCCCAGGCCGTGGGCCAGCAGCAGGTTATGGGCCGCCTTCTTGCCGAAGGACTTGTCGGCGAGTCCCGGGGCATGGGTGCCGACCTCGTACCCCAGGTAGGCGCTGCAGAACGGCTCGTTCAGCGTGGCATAGGAATGGACGCGACCGCCAAGCGCCCGGGTGACGAGATCCGCGTAGTCGCGGAAGCGATAGGCCGTGTCCCGGTTGAGCCAGCCCCCGGCATCGCCGAGATGCTGCGGCAGGTCCCAGTGGTAGAGGGTCACGAACGGCTTGATGTTTCGCTCATTCAGGGCGTCGAGCAGGTGCAGGTAGAAGCCGATGCCCTCCTGGTCGAGCGATCCGTCCTGCCGGATGACGCGTGGCCAGGAAATCGAGAACCTGTACGCGTCGACCCCGAGCCAGGCCAGCAGGTCGACATCTTCGCGCCATCGCAGGAGGTGGTCGCAGGCGACCGTGCCGTCCGACCTGTCCCGGATCTTGCCCGGCGTGGCGCAGAACGTGTCCCAGATGCACGGCAGGCGGCACTCGGCGCCGCCTTCTATCTGGAAGGCGGAAGTGGCCACCCCGAAGACGAAGTCGGGTGATTGCATCCGGGACCCTGACAACAGCTTGATCTTCATCGGTCGCGCGCACTCCGATACCCCGACGGCACCCGGCAGCCAGGTCGGAAATCGGCGCGGCCGACCTCTTCCCCCGATACGGATGCCCGGGACACCAGAACCGCGAATTCCCCCTCATGCGGCTCGTGTCTGTAAGCGCTTACATCTTAACCCGGCCGGTGCCGGTCGTCAAAGTGAAAGCCGTTAAGACACAAGCGGTTATGGCGGCCCAGGGGCTGTGCCCGACGGCATGGCGGGCGCAGCGGCCCCCGGCCCCGGCGTGGAGCGATTACGACAGTTTTCGGCCCGGCCGAATCCATGTTGCCGGGCCATCAGTCGGCGCTGCCGAGGGTGAGCGTAGCGCTGTCGCAACAGGTCAGGGAGTGGCCTTGCAGTACTGCTCGACGTAGGCCTGGTGCTTCGGCAGCTGCGCGACGGTCTTGTCGACCCCGGACTTGATGCCGTCCAGGAACCGCTTCAGCTCGTCGTCGCTCATCACGTTGACGACCGGATGGTACTGCTCGGGCGTGATCCCCTGGCCAAGCATGACCTGGGTCCAGGAATTCTCCGCGAACAACTCGTCGGGCACCCTGAAGACCCGGCCGGTCTCCCTGAACAGGTCGATGCGGTGCGCCAGCGACTTCGGGATGTCCATGTTGCGACAGTAGCGCCAGAACGGCGTGTCCTGCCTGTTGGTCACGTGGTAGTGCAGCACGATGAAGTCGCGGATGTGCTCGATCTCGTGGGTCGTCTGCCGGTTGAACTCGTCGACGTCGGACTGCTTGATGCCCACGAGCGGGAACATCCGTAACAGGCGAACGATGCCCCGCTGGATCAGGTGAATGCTGGTCGATTCCAGCGGCTCGATGAAACCGCTCGACAGGCCGACGGCGACGCAGTTCCTGATCCAGTGGCGGCGGCGCTGCCCGGGCCGGAACTTGATCAGCCTCGGTTCCGTCAATAGCTGGCCCTCTACATTGGCCAGCAAGGTCTCCCTCGCGTCCTTGTCGCTGATGTAGCGACTGCAGTACACCATGCCGTTGCCGACGCGATGCTGCAGGGGAATCCGCCACTGCCAGCCCGCCTCCCGTGCAATCGAACGGGTATAGGGTATGGCCTCGCTCGTCGACTCGGTCTGGACCGCGACCGCGCTGTCGCAGGGCAGCCAGTGGGACCAGTCCTGGTAGCCGGCGTGCAGCGTCTGCTCGATCAGCAGTCCGCGGAAGCCGGTGCAGTCGATGAACAGGTCGCCCTCGATCACTCGACCCGAATCCAGCCTGAGCGATTCGATGAAGCCCGACCCGGGATTGCTCTTCACCTCGACGATCTTGCCCTCGACCCGGTTGACGCCCAGGTCCTCGCTGAACGTCCGCAGGAACCTGGCATAAAGGGTGGCATCGATGTGGAACGCGTAGTTCATCCCGTTGTTCGGCAGGTGCGCGAACCTGCTCTCCAGCGCAGCCTTCAGTTCCAGGCAGTAGTCCCCGTAGTCGCCCGCCAGGCCGCGCTCCCGTCCCTTCATCCAGAAGTGCTGGAACCCCGCGGTCCAGTGATCCCTGCCGGTCGTGCCAAAGGAGTGGATGTAGTCCTCGTTGAGGTCGCGCCAGTTCTCGAATGCGATGCCCAGCTTGAAGGTTCCCTGGGTCGCGGCCATGAACTTCTGCTCATTGATGGCCAGTAGCTGATGAAAAAGCACCAGCGTTGGAATCGTGGCCTCGCCCACGCCGACCGTGCCGATCTCGTCGGACTCGATCAGCGTGATGTCCAGCACCTTCCCGAGGATCTTCGACAGGCCGGCGGCAGCCATCCAGCCCGCGGTGCCACCACCGGCGATGACGACCCTTCTTACGGCTTTGCTTTCCAAGTTCCTTCCCTCGCTTCCCCGACTTCCGGCCCGACCATCCTGACTCCCGATGAACCGCCCGGCCGCGGCTCGGAATCATCGATTCAATGCGTTGAGCAGTAGTGCCCGCAGCCCCCGCGCTCTCGCGTCGTCGATCGGCGACAGCACGCCCCGGCTCCGTTCAGGAATGTGGGCAAAACTGTCGTCGTCGGCCTCGAAGACATAGTGCCGGAAGATCTCCTGCCATGCCCTGCGTTGTGCCTCCGGCAGGTCGCGAATGCCGAGCAGCGCGTGCATCAGGACGTTGATCGGAACGCCCATGTACGCCGGCGATTGCCGCCACCAGTAGTTGACCAGCACGTTGACGCCGTCCAGCGCCTCGACATGGTGCCACCACATGCTGGGGATGAAGATCGCGTCGCCCGGCTCCAGCTCGGCGACCTGGGCATTCTGCAGGGCGACGGAAAAGCGGGGGAAGCGCTCGAAGTCAGGCTGCTCGAAGTCGACCAGGCTGATCGACTGGCCGGCCGGCGTGAAATCCAGCGGCCCCACGTAGAGGTTCCGCAGTTCCTCGGGCGGGAACAGCGTGAACCGGCGCCGCCCGACAACCGTGCAGGCCAGGTTGTCCGGCAGGTCGTAATGCGCGGCGATTCGCGCCTTGTTGCCGAGCCAGATGCTTGCCAGCGGCTCGATCCCACCGAGATCGAGGTCGTTCTCGGTCTGGAAGCCGGGCAGGCAGGTGTCGATGGTGGTGGATCCCACGTACAACGCCGGCGGCCGGGCATCGCCCAGATGCTCCAGCAGCTTTTCGAGGACGACGTCGAGCTTGGTCATGACGGGCTTGTAGTTGAACCCCGTCATGTCGTCGTTGTAGAAGAAGCGCCCACCGATCTCCGGGCTGCCCATCCATGCGCCCACGGTGGCGTCCCGGTAGAAACCGCGCAGGTAGTCGACCGCCGCGGGCGCGGACCGCAGGCCGGCGGCCACGACCGGCCAGTGAGCGACCAGTCCCTTGAGCAGCAGCGGCTCCGTCGCCGTCAGGACACCATCCGGCACGGCGCCGCGATCGCCGACGGGAACCTGCCTGACCTTGTTCTCGATGCTCAACATGGGCTCGACACCGCGCTACCGGCTTCCTCTCAAGACGCGGCTCCCGCTGCGAGCCGCCGGTTCTTTCTGTCGATCAGCGCCCTGAAATTGGACAGCGAGGCAATTGCCATGTAGATGGCGAGCAGGTGCCCTTTTCGATTGAGCTTCTCCAGCGCGTCGCCGCCCAGTGCGCTCAAGCGATCCTCGTTGATCATGTAGAAGCCTGCCAGGCGGTT
>DATHZW010000301.1:0-7452 GCA_035458405.1 Steroidobacteraceae bacterium
AGGCAACAATCATTCCCCCGGGGGTTACCGTGGATGAGGTGCCATTCCTCGCGCGCGTCGTGGCGCGACATCCGACGCTGGCGTTGGCAGTGTTGTGCGGCGGGTTGCTGTTGCCGCCGGTGGCGGGTGCCGGGCCGTTCCTCACCCGCAACCAGAACCCGCTGCTCGCGCTGTATGGATTGCCCTCGCCGCTGCCTGCCCGCCTGCCGGCCGAGGGCCGTGGCCGGATTGCGAGCCTGGTCAACTGGAGCAATACGGCCAAGCTCGAGAATTCGGGCGACCCCGCGTTCACGCTGGACGCGGAAGTCGTCGAAGTGAGGTTCGACGTCGAGTACGCGATCTCGCCGAAGTTCGCGTTGCGAGGCGAGCTGCCCTGGCGGCAGGTGAGCGGCGGGTCTCTCGATGGATTCATCGACAACTGGCACCAGATCTTCGGGTTGCCGAACGGCTCCCGCAAGCGCCTGCCGCAGGACCAGTTCCTCATCGAGTACACCGACGCGGGCGTCACGCTGCTGCGCCTGGATGAGAGCACGTCCGGTATCGGCGACATTCCCCTGTCGGTCGGCTACCAGCTCCACGCCTCGGACAGCCGCTCGGCGGCGGCCTGGCTGACGGTGAAGGCACCAACCGGCGACGCAGGCGACCTCACCGGCAGTGGCGCCGCCGACGTCGCGCTCAGTTTGGCAGTGCAGTCACAGGTCGGCGAGCGCTGGGAACTCTTCGGGCAGATCAACGGGACCTGGCTCGGCAAGGGTGACCTGCTGCCGTCGCTGCAGAAGAACGCCGTGTGGTCCGGGCTGGCCGGGGTGACGTGGAACCCGTGGCGAGGCCTCGACCTGACCGTGCAGCTGGAAGGCAACTCGACGGTGTTCGACGGCGGCGGCACTGAATTGTCGGGCGATGCCGTCGTGCTGACGTTCGGCGGCAGCTACCGCACACAGGGCGGTTGGCAGTTCGATGTCGGCATCAGCGAGGACGTACAGAGCGGCGCATCTCCCGACGTCGCCTTCAATTTCGGCGTGCGCCGCGGGTTCTAGCGCGGGACGCGCTTCGCGGCACCTCGCCCGGCAGCCGCTGTGCGGTAACGCGCGCTGACTGGACCGTAGATCTCAAGCCCGGCACACTTGCGCTGGAAACATCTCCAAGAACCGACCCGGACCGGGCTGTGCCTGTCTGGCGTAGCGTCCGCGGTCGCGACCGTACAGGGAAAGCATCGGAGGCGCCTCGAAAAATGATCCAGATCGCTTCATCCGGCGCCGCGATGCGGCTGATTGTGCCGCTGGTCGCATTGCATCTCGGCCTCGGAGCCTGCAGCAAGGCGGAGCCCCCGGTCATGCCGCCGCTGGAAGTGGCTGTCATGGAAGTCCAGCCGAGGGACATCCCCATCTACCTCGAGATGGTGGGACAGACCTTCGGTTCGGTGGATATTCCCATCAGCGCGCGCGTTGACGGCGTTCTCGAGGAAATGCACTTCCTGGAGGGCCGGCCGGTCAAGAAGGGGCAGTTGCTGTACGTCATCGACGCGACCCCCTATGAGTCCCGGGTCGTCGAGGCCAGGGGCCGGCTCGCTGAGGCCCGCACCCGGCTGGCGAAGGCCGGTAGCGACCTCGAGCGCATCCGTCCGCTCGCCGAGATGGACGCGGTCAGCCAGCAGGACCTCGACGGCGCCGTGGCCCAGTTCGAGGCCGCGCGGGGCGCCCTGCAGGCGGCAGAGGCCCAGGTTGAGCAGGCCGGGATTCAGCTCGGCTACACCCGCATCAGCGCGCCGGTGGACGGGCTGATCGGCATCACCCAGGCCAAGATCGGTGAGTACGTGGGCCGCGCGCCCAATCCGGTCGTCCTGAACGTCGTCTCCCAGACGAATCCGATCCGCGTGCGATTCGCAATCAATGAACGTGAATATCTTCGCTTCAGTCGCGAGTTATCCAGGAGCATGCGCGAGCTCGACGAGCGTCAGAAGGCGGACAAGGCCACGCTGCAGCTGATGCTGGCCGACGGCACGATCCACGAGCACCCCGGCGACGTCGTTGCTTTCGACGCGGCCGTCGACCCGAATACCGGCACGCTGACGCTCGAGGCGGATTTCCCGAATCCCGACCGCATCGTGCTGCCGGGCCAGTTCGCGCGCGTTCGCGGCGTGATGGAGCAGCGCAAGGGAGCGCTGGCCGTCCCGCAGCGCGCGGTGATGGAAGCCCAGGGGCTGTTCCGGCTCGCCGTGGTCGCCGACGACGGGGTCGTCGAGCTGCGCCGCGTCGGGATGGGGCCCCGTGTAGACGGGCTCTGGATCGTGGAGTCGGGACTGAAGGCCGGGGAACGGGTCGCGCTGGAGGGGCTGCAACGCCTGCGCACCGGGATGCAGGTGGCGCCGAAAGAGGCGCAGTCCCGGACCGGGCAGGACGGCTGACGCGTGGCTGAGTTCTTCATCCGCCGGCCCATTGTCGCCATGGTGCTCGCGATCATCATGGTGATCGTTGGCCTGCTGTCCCTGAAGGCCCTGCCGATCGCCCAGTATCCCGAGATCACTCCGCCGATGGTCTCCGTCACGGCCAGCTACACCGGCGCCAACGCGACCAACGTCGAGCAGTCGGTCGCCACGCCCATTGAGCAGAAGGTCAATGGCGTGGAAGACATGATCTACATGAAGTCCACCAACTCCAGCGACGGCTCGATGCAGTTGCAGGTGTCCTTCGAAGTCGGCACGGACCTCGACATGGCCAACGTGCTGACCCAGAACCGGGTCTCCGAGGCACAGGCACTGTTGCCCGAGGAGGTGAAGCGGCTCGGCGTCACGGTCAAGAAGCAGCTGTCCTTTCCGCTGCTGTTGATCTCGCTGGTCTCGCCGAACGGCAGCTACGATGCCGATTTCCTCACCAACTACGCGACCATCAACGTGCTGGACGAGCTGGCCCGCATCCAGGGCGTCGGCCAGGCCACGGTCGTCGGCGGCTCGGCCTTCGAATACGCCATGCGGGTCTGGGTCAGGCCCGATCAGCTGGCCAAGCTGGGCCTCACCGTCCCGGACATCACCAACGCGCTGCGCCAGCAGAACGTGTTGATTCCGGCCGGCAAGATCGGTGGGCCGCCGGCGCCGCCGGGCACCGAGTTCACCTACACGGTCAAGACGCCGGGCCGCCTGGTCACGGCCGAGGAGTTCGGCAACGTCGTCGTGCGTTCCAATCCGGACGGCTCGCAGGTGTTCCTGCGGGACGTGACGCGCATCGAGCTGGGCACGCAGAGCTACGTGGTCTCTTCGCGACTGAACCAGACCCCCACCGCGGCCCTTTCCATCTACCAGCTGCCGGACGCCAACGGCCTGGACGTGGCCCGGAAGGTCGTGGATCAGATGGAGAGCCTCAAGCAGCGCTTTCCGGAAGACCTGGAATACGTGATCTCGCTGGACACCACTCGACCGATCGAGGCCGGCATCCGCGAGATCGTCATCACGCTGTTCCAGGCGGTGGCCCTGGTCATCTTCGTCGTGTACATCTTCCTGCAGAATGCACGCGCCACGCTGATTCCGACCCTGGCCGTGCCGGTGTCCCTGATCGGCACCTTCGCGGTATTCCCGCTGCTGGGCTTTTCAATCAACACCCTGTCCTTGCTGGGCCTGGTGCTGGCGATCGGCATCGTCGTGGATGACGCCATCGTCGTGGTGGAAGCCGTGACGCAGAAGATGGAGCGGGGCATGTCCGCCCGGGACGCCACCCGCGAGGCGATGCGCGAGGTCTCGGCCCCGATCGTCGCCACCTCGCTGTCGCTGATCGCGGTCTTTGTGCCGGTGGCTACCATGGGCGGGATCACGGGCCGGCTGTACCAGCAGTTCGCGATCACCATCGCTGTCGCCGTTGCCATCTCCTCGATCAATGCGCTGACCTTGAGCCCGGCCCTGGCAGCGATCCTGCTCAAGCCGCCGGGAGAGCAGACCAGCACCTTCGACCGCTTCTTCCGCGCCTTCAACCGGCGATTCGAGCAGGCCACCGAGAAATTCATGGTCTATTCGGGTTTCTTCACCCGTCGCCTGGTCAGGGCCGGTACCTTGCTCGGCGTGCTGGTGGTCGGCCTGCTCATGCTGTTCAGCGTGGTGCCGGGCGGGTTCGTGCCCGAGGAGGACCAGGGCTACGTGCTCGCCGCGCTGCAGTTGCCGGATGCCGCGTCGCTCGAGCGCACCGAGCAGGTCATGACCGCGGTAGAGAAGATCATCGCGGAATTCGACGCCATCGAGAGCTACACGACGGTGAGCGGGTTCAGCATGCTCACCGGGACGACCCAGCCGAACTCCGGGTTTGTATTCCTGCAGTTGAAGGATTGGGACGAGCGGCCCGATGCGCGCGATCATGCCAAGAACATCGTGAGGCGGCTGAACTACCGGTTTGCCACGCAGGTGACCGAGGCGATCGCCGTTGCCTTCGGTCCGCCCGCCATCCCGGGCCTGGGCACCGGTTCCGGCTTCTCGATGATGCTCCAGGACAGGGGCGGCAACCCGCCGGAGTTCCTCGCGGAGCAGGCGCAGAATTTCATCGTGGCGGCGAATGCGCGGCCGGAGATCGCAAACGTAGGGACGCTGTACCGGGCCGGCGTGCCGCAGGTCTACCTGGACATCGACAAGCCCAAGGCGCTCAAGCTGGGCGTCCAGCTGTCCGACGTCAACACGTCCATCGGCGCGTTCCTTGGCGGCGCCTATGTCAACGACTTCAATCGCTTCGGCCGCCTGTACAAGGTGTACGTCCAGGCCGAGCCGGAGTATCGCGACAGTGAAGGCGGCATTCGCAGCTTCTACGTGCGCAATGCCGAGGGCGGCATGGTGCCGCTGTCCACCCTGGTCACTACTGAACGTACCCAGGGCGCCGAGTTCACCAACCGTTTCAACCTGTTCCGCTCGGCCGAACTCACCGGCCAGCCCGCCGAAGGCTACAGTTCGGCCCAGGCCCTCGACGCCCTGGAGGACGTGGCCAGGCAGACGCTGCCTTCCGACATGAGCTACGCCTGGGCCAACATGTCTTACCAGGAAAAAGCCGCCGCGGGCACGGGCAGCGTGGTCTTCGTCATGGCCCTGGTGTTCGTGTTCCTGATCCTCGCCGCCCAGTACGAGAGCTGGTCGTTGCCGCTGAGCGTGATGCTCGGCACTCCCATTGCCGTGTTCGGCGCGATCGCAGGACTGTGGATCGCCCGCCTGTTCAGCGAGAGCTACGTCAACAACGTCTTTGCGCAGATCGGCCTGGTGATGCTGATCGGCATGGCCGCGAAGAACGCCATCCTGATCGTGGAGTTCGCCAGCCTGGAAATGCGGTCCGGCAAGAGCGCCATGCAGGCTGCCATGGATGCCGCGCGCGCGCGTTTCCGCCCGATCCTGATGACCGCATTCTCGTTCATCCTCGGCGTCCTGCCGCTGCTGGTCGCCACGGGCGCCGGCGCAGAGGCGCGCAAGGTCATGGGGATGACCGTGTTCAGCGGCATGCTGGTGGCCACGGTCATCGGCGTGCTCGTGGTGCCAGCCATGTTCGTGTTCGTGGAGAAGTACGTCAGCCGGCGGGCGCCGGCGGCGACGGGAGCGGAGCATTGAGTCGCATCAGGCCGTGGAGCCTCTGCCTGCTGGGCGCGCTCGCCGGCTGCGCGCTCGGTCCGGACTATCAGCGGCCCGACATCGACACGCCGGCCAGCTATGTGCAGCCGGTGCAGGAAGGCGAGAGCATCGCCAACGTCCCGTGGTGGGAGCTGTTCCAGGACCCGCAGCTCCAGGCGCTGATCCGCACGGCCCTGGTGGAGAACAAGGACCTCGGGATCGCCGCGGCGAGGGTCGATGAGTTCCGTGCAGTGCTCGGCGTGACCCGCGCCGACCAGTTTCCGGGCGTCGACGTCGCGGCAACCGGCGGGCGCGTCAGCAGCAGCGAGAATGTCTTCCCCGGCAATCTAGTCGACGGCACCGTGGACAACTACCGCGCCAGTGCCGACGTGTTCTTCGAGCTGGATCTCTTCGGCCGGCTGCGTCGTTCCACCGAAGCGGCCCGGGCGCAGTTGCTGGCGACCGGGGAGGCGAGGCGGGGCATCACCATCAGCCTGGTCGCCAGCGTTGCCAGCACCTACATGCTGCTCCGGGATCTTGATGCCCAGCTCGAGATCGCGAGACGGACGGAGGCGGCGCGCGGGGGCAGTCTCGGGATCATCCGTGCGCGCTTCGACAAGGGGACGGTGCCACGCCTCGACCTCAACCAGGCCGAGATCGAGCTGGCCATAGCGAATGCCTCGGTATCCGCCGCGGAACGGGCGGTGGCCCAGACCGAACACGCGCTGAGCATCCTGCTGGGGCGGAACCCGGGCGGCATCGCCCGCGGCCTGCCACTCGGGCAACAGGCCATGCCGCCGGCGATCCCGGTCGGCCTGCCCTCGGAGCTGCTGCGGCGCCGGCCCGACGTGCTCTCGTCGGAGGCGCTGCTTGCCGCCCAGACGGCGCGTATCGGCGCCGCCGAGGCGGCGCGCTGGCCGTCACTGTCCCTGACGGGGGCATTCGGGGTGGAAAGCAGTGAGCTGTCCGAACTCACCGCCGGCGGCTCCGAATTCTGGAGCGTGGGGGGAGGCCTCCTGGCGCCCATCTTCAACGGTGGCCGGAACAGGAGCCGCGTAGAGATCGAGCGGGCACGCCGGCAGCAGGCGCTGCTTGCCTACCAGCAGACCGTGCAGCGCGCCTTCGGCGAGGTGGAGGACGCGCTCGTGGCCGTGCGGACTTACCGGGACGAGTATTCGGCCCGCCAGCGACAGGTGGAGGCGGCCCGCAGCGCCGCGCGCCTGTCCCGGGCACGCTACGACGGCGGCGTGTCGAGTTACCTGGAGGTGCTGGACTCCGAAAGGTCGCTGTTCAGCGCCGAGCTGACCGAGTCGCAGACCCTGCGCCTGTACATCGATGCGATCATCAGGCTGTACAAGGCGCTGGGCGGCGGCTGGGATCCCGGTGCCTGATCACGCGAAGCCCGTGCCGGGCGGGCGGTGAACGCAGGGGGGCCTTCGGGCCGACGTGGCTGCCTTCCGGCAAGCCGCATGAATTCGGTGGCCAGCGACGGGACCGCTTCTCCTTCACAGCCACCGGGTGATACAAGGGGTCATGCGCCGACCAGCCGGTCGTTCATGCCACTTGCCAGGCAGTCTCCCGAGGCTGGGCGCAGGGCTTTGCCTGTGCGCCCTGCTGGGCCCCGGCAGTCATGCTGACGAGTCAACCTCCGTGACGGATCCACCCAGGGAAGCCCCGCTCGACCTGCGGCTCGGCGATCTCCGCCGCATCGTCAGTCCCGAGGAACTTTTCACGCCGCTGCCCGATGAGCTCGTTGAGGTCACGGTCTGGGGACACACGGAGACGCCGGACATGGTGGAAACCCGCCCCGTGCCCGGGGGGCTGGCCGGGATCGCCTGGGCCATGTGGCACCCAAGCAAGCTCTGGCGCCTGTTTGTTCCCGATCCGAACCT
>DATHZW010000302.1:0-8905 GCA_035458405.1 Steroidobacteraceae bacterium
CGGCGCCGCTTGTGCCGGGCAACTCCACCTCGCGCAGCGTCTCCGTCGTCGCTCCATCCGGGGCCTTCAGGCCCGGGTAAAGGTGCTTCAGCAGCTCTCCGGCCGCGTCGTAGTCGCAACGGCCGATGAAGGGCGTTTCGGAGGCGTCGCAGGCGTGCCCGGCGTCCCGTGCCGGGAAGTGGTGGGCCGCCGGGACGTCGTCGACGTAGACGATGTTGCCAGCCGGCAGGAAGGCGCGGTAGACGCCCTGCAGCGTCACGCTGAGGTCCTCCGCGACGGCCTTGTCGAGCGCGCCGTGGAACAGCCACACCGGATCGTCCGCGAGGTGCTTCGTGTCTGCCAGCAGGCCCTGGCCGGCGGCCTTGCGGATCTCCTCCACGAACTCGTCTGGCGACAGTCCGCCGCCGCTGGTGCGGACGCAGCGCGCGAGGGCGGTCATCACGGAACCCTGTGCACAGCCGAACGGGCCGCCGGCGATGATCGCGGCACCCGAGAACAGGTCGGAGTAGGCGACGTGCAACTGGTGCGCCATGTGGCCACCGGAGGACAACCCGGAAACCGTGATGCGCTCGCGATCGATGCGCAGCGCCGGCGCCGGGTCGGCGGAGGCCGACGCGAGTGTGAGCAGCAGGGCGATGGTCAGCAATCTGTGCATGGCGTTTCCGGCCGACCGCTGTCGGCCAGCTCCAGGTGACGGTGAAAGGCAAGGTCGAATTCGACCGGATGGGACATGAACGGCACGTGGCCGGAGCCGGCGACCGCGACCTCCTCGCAGGTCCCGCCGGCAGTCGCGTAATCGTCGAGCAGGGCGCGGATCTGGTCCATCATCGGCTGGTGAGGGTAGCGTTCCGGTCCGGGATAGCCGGCCAGCAGGCCGCGCTGCCCGCGGGTGGCGGGGTCGGAGGCGGCGCTGTTGGAAACCGCGATGTCCCCGGCCCCGTAGATCCACAGCACCGGCGGCTTGCTCCGGGCTGCGAGGATGCGCTCGACCAGGCCGCCGGCGTACTTCGGCGACATCGCATTGGTCGCACCCCACCGGCCCGGCGCGAAGTATGGCCAGTTGGGCGACTCCAGCCAGTCACCCGGCAGGTCCCGGTCGCCCAGGTGAACGGAGAACATGGCGTCGAGCAGCTCGTCCTCGCGCGCGGGAACGAACGGCGGGCCCCAGACCAGCAATCGCAGCACGTTTCTCGGGCTGAAGGGCGTGTCCAGCGACCGGTCGCGGCGCGCAACGCCTTCGAGCAGGACCGGGTTGAGCAGGCCTCCGCCCGAGCCGGCGAAATCCTCGTTGGTCGGCGTGCCGCGCGCGTCCCGCGTCCCGCCGAAGCCGAAGGGCGATCCCGCTCCCGGCAGCGTGACGGACAGGAGGCGATCCGGATGTCCGGCCATGATCCACCAGGCGGCCACGCCACCCAGCGAGTTGCCCACGAGATGGAAGCGATCATGGCCGAGGTGGTCCATCAGGGCGATCGCATCGTCGACGAAGTCGCGCATGCCGCGCGTGGCGTCGACCTTGGCATCGGGATCCGCATCGCCGAAGCCGCGCTGGTCCGGGGCGACGGCGCGGTATCGGGGTGGAAGCCTGAGCATGGTCTCTTCCCACCAGGTGGCGGAGGAGAAATTCCCGTGGATGAACAGGACCGGGATGCCGTCCCCGGGGCCGGAGGACAATACCCGCGTGGCCAGGCGCGCCGTGGTCACCCGGCGGGCTTCGATCCCATGGAGTACAGCGACGCCCATCATCCAGGCTCCATCGCGGCGAGCAATTTCTTGTCGATCTTGCCGATCGCGGTCAGCGGCAGCGCATCGACGACGACGATGGACCGCGGCAGCTTGTAGCGGGCGAGGCGTCCGGCCAGGTAGGCGCGCAGCGCCGCCTCGTCGTAATCCGCCGCGACCACGATGAAGGCCCGGCCGACCTCGCCCCAGGTCTCGTGCGGCACGCCGACCACGGCGGCGGCCGTCACGCCCGGGTGCGCCAGCAGCGCCGACTCGACCTCGGCCGGATACACGTTTTCCCCGCCGCTGATGAACATCTCCTTGGACCGTCCGAGGATGGTGTAGCGGCCGTCGTCGTCCCGCATGGCGATATCGCCGGTATGCAGCCAGCCGTCACGGAGCGTCGCGGCGGTTGCCGCGGGGTCGTTCCAGTAGCCGGCGAAGACGTTCGGCCCGCGGATCAGCAGCTCGCCCGCCTCGCCGGGGCTGCAAGAGCTGCCGTCCTCGCGAACGGTCTTCATGTCGATGTGGAAGTTGGGGTAGCCGACCGAGCCCTTCCTGCTGCGCACTTCCCCAGGTGGCAGCCAGAAGTTGTTGCCTGACGCCTCGGTCAGCCCGTAGCCCATCTTGAAGTCGACGCCACGCTCCCAGAACTTCTCCATGACCGGCAGCGGGCAGGGTGCTCCGCCGCTGATGACCAGCTCCAGCCGGGAAAAGTCGACGCTGCCCCAGCGCGGGTGCTCCTGCAGCAGCTGGAACATCGTCGGCACGCCGACGTAGTGCGTGATGCCCGCCTGCTCGACCAGGTCGAAGGTCTCTTCCGGGTCGAATCCCGCACAGAGGATGGTCGTGCCGCCCACGTGAACCAGCGGGGCCATGAAGATGTTGGGCCCGCCGATGTGGAAGAACGGCAGCTGGAGCGGCGCCGAGTGGCCAGCGTGCAGGCCCCAGGAGGTGACCGTGTTGACGCTGTTCCAGGTGATGTTGCCGTGCGTGAGCACCGCCCCCTTGGGCAGCCCCGTCGTCCCGCCGGTGTAGTAGATGCCCCAGGGGTCGTCCAGCGTCAGCGCCGGCAGCGCCTCCAGCTGCGCGCTCATCGCGTCGCGTTCCGCCAGGCCGAGCTCGCCCGGGTCCGGGTCCCCGATGGCGACGACGTGACCGACCGTGGTGAAGGAGCGCTTCAGCTGGCGGACCTGCTCGCGCCACGCTTCGCCGTAGATGAAGACCTTCGGGCCGCCGCTCGCCACGATGCCCTGCAGCTCGTGCACCGTGAGGCGCCAGTTCAGGTTCTGCAGCACCGCGCCGATCTTCGGCGCGGCCCAGAACAGGTCGAGGTACTCGGCGCAGTTGGAGGAGTAGACGGCCACCCGGTCGCCCCGGCCCACACCGAGCTGCTGCAGGAGACCTGCGGTCCGGTTCGCGCGCTCGTTCCACTGCGCGTAGGTCGTCTGCATCCCGTTCGCGCGGTCGACGATCGCGATGCGTTCGGGGGTGAGCTGCGCCCGCCGGGCCAGCCAGTCGGTCGCGTAGACGCCCGCCGGAGTCACTCTGGCGCTCCCCACTGGACGATCGCGCCACCCCAGACGTAGCCGATGCCGGCCGCGAGGATCGCCATCGTGTCGCCCGGCTTCAACCGGCCCTGCTCGAGGCCCGCCTCGATGTTGATGATCGTGTCCTGCTCGCCGATGTGCCCGACGCGGGACATGTAGACGCCCTGCTCCTCCGTCAGGCCCAGCTGGCCCAGCATCTCGCGGTACGCGGAAGGCTTGACCAGCGACATGTTCAGGAAGTCGATGTCCCGGCGCGTGTAGCGGCTGCCGTCGCGCTTGGCGCCCGATTTTTCCAGCGCGACGTCCACGCAGGTCAGCCAGTTGTCGATCGAGACCGCGCCGAGCCGGGCCTTCATGGCCTCGGGCTCTACCAGCCGGAACTTGAAGGCTCCTGCATCGACCGCCGCGTCGGTCGGGTGGCGGACCGTGCCACTGGCGGGGACGATGACGTGCCGGTTCATCGAGCCGTCGGCGACCAGGTGGGTGCCGAGGACCCGGTTCCCGGGCCAGTCGCGCTTCAGGATCATCGCTCCGGCGCCCGCGCCGATGTTGAACAGGAAGGAGGTGTCGACGTCGCCGAGGTCGATGAAGTGGGAGATGGCATAACCGCCGCCGACCAGGATCGTGTCGATGGCGGGGTCGTCCGCCATCAGGCTCTTCGCCATCTTGAGCGCGGCGATGCTGGTCGCGCAACGGGTATGGATGTCGATGCCCCAGGCCTTGCGCGCGCCGATTTCCCAGGCCAGGTCGATGGCCGTGGTCCAGAGCAGGTATTCGCGCCATTCCTCCGTCGTGCACAGCACCACGTCGATGTCCATGGGGTCGATGCCGGCCCGGTCGATGGCCTTGCGTGCCGCATTGACGGCCATCTGGTTCGGATGGACCTGCGGATCCGCGACGTACTTGCGCTCGATGCCCAGTTTCTCTCGGACCACCGGTTCGGGGATGCCGCTTTGTTCCGCGATGTCCGCCGCCGTGACATGGGTGTCCGGGAACCAGGTGCCGGTCGAGACGATGCCCATCGTGGTCATCCGCGGTGCTCCCGGGTCGTGCTGCAGCCGCCCGTCGCCAGGAATCCTCTGCAACTGACGACTTCGCGGCGGCGCATCAGGTCTTGTCCGGCGCCATGCCGTGGGCGATCAGGTCCAGCACCGACCCGGCGACCCGCTCCGGCGCTTCGGTCTCGTCCCACTCGGCATAGCGCATGCCGAGGAAGACGTTCATGCCGATGATCGCCCAGGACCAGACCTCGTAGTCCCCTTCGCGGATTTCCCCGTGGCCGGCGGCCTTGCCGAGGTTCGTGAGATAGGAGCGGGCGAAGCCCTCGTAGTGGGCGCGGAAGGCGTCGTTGGCGATGAACTCCGCCTCGGACATGATCCGGTAGAGGCCCTTGTGCTCACGGACGAACTCGATGTAGGCGGCGAGACCGAGCCGCTCGGCCTCGAGCCGGTCCGCCGCCCCGGCGACCCGCTCGGCGACCCACTGCCGGGTGCGCTCGCTCATGTAGGACACGAGTGCCGCGAAAATCTCCTGCTTGCTGTCGAAGTAGGTGTAGAAGGTCCCGAGCGCCACGCCGGCCCTTTGCGTGATGCCGGCGATGGCGGCGGCGTGGAAGCCCTTCTCCCCGAACTCGACCTCGGCTGCCTCGAGCAGGCGGTCGCGCGTCTTCCTGCCGCGCGCCGTCTTCGGGGTCCGGCCATGAGTTGAAACTTGATTCATGTTTCACAATCTTGCATGATCCGGGTCAGATGGCAAGGCGTCGTTGCTCGCGGGGGGATCCTGGACCGTGAGCCGCCGCTGCAACGGCGCCCGCATCACCCAGACACCACACTGCCAAGGGGAATTTCATGAATGAGAAGCGCGGTTTCGGGAACCTCCTGATCGCGGCCGCCGTGGCCGCGGCATTGCCGGCACCCGTGCTCGCCCAGCAGCCCGGCGTCGCGGCCCTGGAGGAGATCGTGGTCACGTCGCGGCGCATGGAGGAGTCGCTGCAGGACGTGCCCGCGGCGATCTCGGCGTTCTCCGCGGAGACCATCGAGCGCATCCAGGCGACCGACAGCACCGGCCTGCAGGGCTTGGTCCCGAACCTGAACATCGTCCAGGGCCGCGGCTCCTCGAACGCCACCAACATCTACATTCGCGGCATCGGCCAGCCCGATGCGCTGCAGACCTTCGACCCGGCGGTCGGCTTCTACGTCGACGACGTGTATTTCTCCCGCATCCGCGGGACGCAGCTCGACCTCTACGACATCGAGCGGATCGAGGTGCTGCGCGGGCCGCAGGGGACGCTGTACGGCAAGAACACGATCGGCGGCGCGCTGCGCGTCATCACCAAGCGGCCGGGCGACGAGTTCGAGGGCCTGGCGCAGGCGACCCTCGGTGATTACGACCAGGTGGAAGGGCGCCTGCTGCTGTCCGGGCCCCTGTCCGACACGCTCTCCGGCGGCGTGTCCCTGTTCAGGGCCAAGCGCGACGGCTACGTGACGAACCCCGTCACGGGCGAGAAGTACAACGATCGCGACGTGTTCTCTGGCCGGGTCGCGCTGGCCTGGGATCCCTCCGACAGCGTGTCGGTCGACTGGACGGCCGACTACACCAAGGAAGACAACGCGCTGGTGCTGGGGCAGCCGCTCAACACGTTGACGACGCTGTTCGGCGTGCCGATCGTCGTGCTGCCGGCCGAGGTGCCCAAGTTCGACTTCAAGGCGACGCCGACGCCGGGGCTGCCCAACTCGACCAAGATGACGCACGAGGGAACGTCGCTCAGCATCGGTTGGGACGTCTCTGATGCCCTGACGCTGCGCTCGATCACCGCCTACCGCAAGCTCGAGTACACGGACTACATCGACATCGACGCGACCTACATCGAGACCGGCGACGTGCTCGTGGCGGTGGACCAGGACCAGGCGAGCCAGGAATTCCAGGCCAACTGGGATGGCGGCGGCTGGAAGGTGGTCGGCGGCCTCTTCTACATGAAGGAGGACATCGAGTCGCACCAGGAGGCCTTCGCCGACGACCTGCTGACCGGCCCCGGCGGCTTCACGTTCCTGCGCACGATCGACGACGCGCTGGAGAACACCAGCTGGGCGGCGTACGCCAATGTCAGCTTCGCGCTCACCGATCGTCTCAACCTGGCTGCCGGTGTCCGCTATACGGAGGAAACGAAGGACTACGACCGCTCGACCTCCACCTTCTCCAACTTCCCGGGCCTGACGCAGGACCCGGCCTTTGCCTTCACGATCAAGGACACGTGGACCGACACCTCGCCGATGGTGTCCATGGACTTCAGGGCGACGGACAACCTGATGTTCTACGGCCGGGTCGCGCAGGGCTTCAAGTCGGGCGGCTTCAACGGCCGCGCCAACAACCCGGGCGAGCAGGCGCCGTACGATCCGGAAGAGGTGATGTCCTACGAGATCGGCCTGAAGTCGGACTGGCCGGAGAGCGCGGTACGCGCGAACCTGTCGGTCTTCTACAACGACTACACCGACTTCCAGGCGCGCGTGTCCGGCACGGCGACCGACCCGGGAACGGGCCTGCCCAGCCCCGAACTGACGGTGCTCAACGCCGGCTCGCTCGACATCTACGGGGCCGAGCTGGAGCTGAGCTACCAGCCCACCGCGGCGCTGCTGCTCGACGCCCAGGTCGGCTACCTCGACGCGGAGTACGGCGAGTTCGACGACGTCCGGTTCATAGCCTTCGGCGGCAGCCGCGCCTTCCAGGAGCCGGCGTTCTCGCCGGAGTGGACCGCACGGCTGGGGGCCAGCTACGAGTGGAGCCTCGCGGGGGGCAGCACCCTGCGGCTGGCGGGCTCGGCGAAGTTCCGCTCGCGCATGGCGCTCTCCGTGGACAACACGCCGGTCAACTCCGACGTCGAAATCGAAGGCCTGTTCCAGGACGACTACTGGGTCTACGACGCCAGCCTGCTGTGGACGCTGCGAGAGGGCAGGTTCAGCGTGGGGCTCAATGGCCGCAACCTGTCGGACGAGGTCTACCGGACGGACGGCCAGGAGTTCTCGTCGGTGGGCAACATCCGCACGGCCTACTACGGCGCACCGCGCACCTACAGCCTCGTCCTGACGGGACGCTTCTAGCGCTGGTGCAGTAAAGTTGGCGCCGACCTGCGCCTGTGACGCGATGGGGACCGGGGGCGCAGCCGATTCGGCTGCGCCCCCGTCCGGCTGAGGAAACCGGCGCGATCGGGGGGGCGGCATGGGAGCGAACGGCGGACAGGGTGACGGGCTGCTGACGCGGGAACGGGCCGTCGCGCTCGGCATCCTGGTGCTCGTGTACACCTTCAACTTCATCGACCGCCAGATCGTCGGCATCCTTGCCGTGCCGATCAAGGCGGACCTCGGCCTCAGCGACACGCAGCTGGGCCTGATGGGCGGGCTCGCCTTCGCGCTGTTCTACACCGGCCTCGGCATCCCGGTGGCGATGCTGGCCGACCGTCACAGCCGCACCTGGATCATGACCGGGGCGCTGGTCATCTGGAGCGCCATGACGGCGGTCTGCGGCCTGGCCAGCAACTTCTGGCAGCTTTTCCTGGCCCGGCTCGGTGTCGGGGTCGGCGAGGCAGGCGGCGTGGCGCCGGCCTATTCACTGATCTCCGACCTGTTTCCGCCACAGCAGCGGGCCCGCGCCCTGAGCATCTATTCCTTCGGCATACCGATAGGCAGCGCGCTGGGCATCGTGTTCGGCGGCCTGATCGCCAGCTGGATCGACTGGCGCTTCGCCTTCTTTGCCGTGGGCCTCGCCGGCATCCTGCTCGCGCCTGTGTTCAGGATGGTCATCAAGGAGCCAGAGCGCGGCCGCTTCGACCGGCAGCGCGCCGCGCACGCGCCGCCGGCGCTCGGCGCGATCCTGCGCACGCTGTCGAAGAAGCCGAGCTTCTGGCTGATCTCGCTCGGCGCCTCCTGCTCGTCGATGATGGGCTATGGGCTGTTCTTCTGGCTGCCGTCCTTTTTCGTGCGCAGCTACGGGCTCAGCCTGCTGGAGGCGTCCCTGTTCTACGGGGGCATCCTGCTGCTGGGTGGCATCGCCGGCATCTGGATCGGCGGTTGGGCTGGCGACCGCTTTGGCCGGTCGAGCCGGAAGGTTTTCGTAAAGATCCCGGCGCTGGCCTTCGTGCTGACGATACCGTTCTACCTGCTGGGCATCCTGTCGCCGACGCTGGTGCTCAGCTTCTTCGTGCTGCTGGTGCCGACGGCGCTCGGGCTGGCCTGGCTGGGCCCGGTCATCTCCGCCATCCAGCACCTGGTGCCGCCGGACATGCGCGCGACCGCCTCTGCGGTGTTCCTGTTCGTGAACAACCTGATCGGGATCGGCATCGGGACCTGGGCGATCGGCGCGCTGTCGGATTCGCTGCAACTGCACTACGGCGACGATTCCCTGCGCTACGCCATCCTCGCAGGCACCGGCTTCTACGTGCTGGCCTCGGCGCTGTTCCTGCTGTCATCACGCTGGCTGGAGCGCGACTGGGAAGGCTGAGACGGAGTCGGCGGCCACCACCCGGCCCGCCGGGAAGGAGCAAGCAAAAGGAAAGGCCCCGTTTCCGGGGCCTTTCTGCTTACTGCAAGCCATGAGCGAGTCGTCTTGCGACTCACCACTCACGACTCACCACTCACCACTCACGA
>DATHZW010000303.1:0-7545 GCA_035458405.1 Steroidobacteraceae bacterium
CGGCCGCCACGGGCGCCGAGGCGGCAAAGGCCGACACTCGCGCCAGGATTGCGGAGCGTCTCGACGTCAAGCCGGAGGACGTCAAGCCCTCGCCGGTGCCGGGACTGTACGAGGTCGTTTCCGGTACGGAGATCGGCTACGTGTCCGAGGACGGCCGCTTCTACATCGACGGCGATGTCTACGACATGGAGTCCCGCGCCAACCTGACCGAAAGCAAGCGCACCGCCGGTCGTGCATCCCTCCTGAAGTCGGTACGCGACCAGGACACGATCGTTTTCGCACCCGGGGACTACAAGTACACCATCGACGTCTTCACGGACGTGGACTGCACCTACTGCCGCAAGCTGCACACGGACATGCCCGAGCTCAACCGGCTGGGCGTGCGCGTCCGCTACTTCATGTTCCCGCGAGGCGGTCCGGGCAGCCCGTCCTGGAAGAAGGCGGAAGCGGTGATGTGCAGCGCCGACCGCAACGACGCGCTGACCCGCGCCAAGCGCGGCGAGCAGGTCTCCGCCAATGTCTGTGCCAGCCCGGTCGGCAGGCAGTATGAGCTCGGCCGCGACCTCGGCATCCGCGGGACGCCGGGTATCTTCACGGAAAGCGGCGACTACATTTACGGCTACATGCCGCCGGCACGGCTGGCCGAACAACTCAAGGCGCTTGCAGACAAGGGCTGAGCGCGGGAAGGCTCCCGGAAACGCACAAGGGCCGCCCAAAGGCGGCCCTTGTGCGTTGCGCAGCGGTTGCTTCAGCGTTCGAGCTTGGAAAGCTTGCCGTCGAACCCACGCCACTCGTCGGCGTCGGCGGGCGGCTCGCCCTTTTCCGTTATCACTGGCCACTTCTTGGCGAGCTCGGCGTTCAGCTGGATGAACTGCTCCTGTCCGGCTGGCAGTTCTTCCTCCGAGAATATCGCCTCGATCGGACATTCCGGCTCGCACAGCGTGCAGTCGATGCATTCGTCCGGGTCGATGACCAGGAAGTTGGGACCCTCGTGGAAGCAGTCGACCGGGCAGACCTCCACGCAGTCCATGTACTTGCACTTGATGCAATTTTCGGTGACGACAAACGTCATCCTGGCGACTCCTCAGGCTCGATGAAATGCCGGGCCGCCCGGCGCCGGGGGCGATATCTTGCCACAGCCGCCACAGCCTATCCCAACTCCCGGCGTCCGGGCAGCCGCCGGTCGATCGCCTTGAAATGCAGCTCCTCGCGGCCTGCCTGACGGTCGTCGAGGTAACGCTCCAGCGCGAACTGGACGCTCGGGAAGGCGATTTCCGGCCAGGGGATCTCCTCCGGACGGTACAGGCCGACCTCGAGACTTTCCTCGCCGACGCCGAACCTGGGCTCCGCCAGCCGCGCCCGGAACATCACATGGACCTGGTGGGCGTGGAGGACGTGCACGATGGCCAGCGGCGAGCCGATCTCGACCTCGGCGAGCGCCTCCTCCAGCGACTCCCGGGCCGCGCCCTGCTGCAGGGTCTCGTCGTTTTCCATGAATCCGGCCGGGATGGTCCAGTAGCCGAGGCGCGGCTCGATGGCGCGGCGGCACAGCAGGATGCGACCGGCGTGCTCCGGCACACAACCGACGATGATCTTGGGGTTCTGGTAATGGACCGACGAACAGGCGCTACAGATGTGGCGCGGCAGGTGGTCACCCTCCGGAATCCTGATTTCCAGGGGCTGTCCGCAGTCGGGGCAGAATTTCATCCCGGTATTGTCGGCGTCGGGGAAGCCGCTGCCAAGTGCGGGTCCGGCCGCGGATCGCCTATACTTCCGCCGCCGGCCGGGATGGCGGAATTGGTAGACGCAGTGGACTCAAAATCCACCACTGGCAACAGTGTGGGGGTTCGACTCCCCCTCCCGGCACCAGCCTGATCAGGTCCCGTGGGGCCACCCTGCCGCGGGCCGCCTGGCCGGTAGTCGCGACCTTTCCGGCCCGCCAGGCATCTAAGCAAGCAGATGACCCGATTCAGCGACATCCAGATCGACGCCGACACCGTTTCGGCAGCCCGGCGGGGTGAACCGGCGGCCCTCGAGCGCATCTACGTCAGTTGTTCCGCCGCGGTGTACACCTTGATCCGGCGCCTGGTGCGGCGACCGGCGGTGGCCGAGGACCTGCTGCAGGAGACGTTCGCGGACGTCATCCAGCACATCGGCTCGTTCGAGGGACGCGCGCCGCTGCAGATGTGGATCCGTTCGATCGCCGTCCGCCGCAGCCTGATGTACCTGCGCTCGCCCTGGCATCGCAGCCTGGAGTGGCTCGAGCTTCGGCCGGAGTCGGAGCCCACCACGCCGAGCGACGCCGGCCGCGTCGAGGGTCGTGCGGATCTCGAGCAGATGCTCTCCAGCCTGCCGGCCACGGCGCGGGCCGTGGTGTGGCTGTACGACGTCGAGGGATACACGCACCCGGAGATTGCCGCGGCGCTGGGGCGTACCGTCAGTTTTTCGAAATCGCAGCTGTCGCGCGCCCACGCGCGGCTGCGGCTGGCGTTCGGGCGCGATGCGCCGGCGCCGGCGGACCTCGAGGAGGCGAGGGTATGCACGCCGATTTCCACGAACTGAGCGAGCTGGCCGCGGGGCGGCTCGAGCCGAGCGCCCACGTCCGCGCTTGTGGCGCCTGCCACGCGGAACTGGCGCGGTTGCGGAGGGTCCGGCATGGATTGCGCGCGCTGGACCCGCTGGCGCCCCCGGCTGCCGGCTGGTCCGGCGTCCAGTCCCGGCTCGAGCGTCGCGCCGAATCCAGGGCGCAGGCGCCGACGCCGCTGGCCTATGCCATGGCCGCATCCTTGCTGGTCGTCGCCTTCACCGTGGCGTTGCTTGCCCGCGCGCCCCAGGAGTCGGCGGTGGCGAGCCCGGGTGCGGCGGCCGTGCCGCTCGACGGGCTGGTGGCCGAGAACGCCCGGCTGGAGGCCTACCTGGCGGAGTTGCCGCAGCCGCGTACGACCCGGGTGGGGACGGCGTATACGGTCGCCACGCTCGAGGACCGCCTGGCGCTTCTGGATGACCGGATCACGGCCGTTGCGCTGGAGCCGAACGCGCCCGAAGTCGCGGAGGGTCTCTGGCGCGAGCGGGTGACATTGATGAATTCCCTGGTACGGGTCCAGTACGCGAACGCACTGGCGTCGCGCTGATCCCGGATCTTCGGCACAGGAGAGTTGCAAATGAACAGGTTGATGGCCGTGGCCCTGATGGCGATGCTCGTGGTGGCGGCGACCCCGCCCGCGCTGGCCCAGGAAAGGAAGCTGGAGGTCGAGCTGGAGCAGGCGGAATCCGCGATCCGGCTGGCGGACGCGGGGGCGCAGAAGGCGCTGGAGGAGGCGCAGCGCAGGCTCGAGGAGGCGGCTCGCGAAGTTGCGGAGTTGTCCATGCAGCTGCACGGGCCGGGATTCGAGCAAGTGAAGCGCATCCGGATCGATGGGCCGGGCCGCGCGATGCTTGGCATCAACATCGGCAACGCCGAGCCCGGCACCGACGGCGTGCGCGTGGTCAGCGTCAGCCCGGGCGGGCCGGCGGCGGAGGCGGGCGTCCGGCCCGGCGACCTGGTCGTGGCGATGAACGGCAAGGGCGTGGCCTCCGGGCGCGAACTGGTGGCCAACATGCGCGAGGTCGAGCCGGGGCAGAAGGTCGCGCTCGAGCTGCGCCGGGACGGCAAGCCCGTCAAGCTGTCGGTGGAGGCGCGCGCGCGCGAGGACGTGATGTTCATCGGCAAGTCCGGCCGTGAAGGGGGGGGCATGCACCACATGCCACCGATGCCGCACTTCCTGCTCGGACCCTGGGGCGACGCGGAACTCGTGGAACTGACGCCGGCGCTGGGCCGCTATTTCGGCACCGAGAAGGGGCTGCTGGTCGTCCGGGCCCCGAAGGCGGCGGGTACCGACATCGAGGAGGGAGACGTCATCCTCTCGATCGGCGGCCGCGAGCCGCAGAACGCGGGCCACGCCCTGCGCATCCTCGGCTCTTACCAGCCGGGCGAGACGGTCGAGCTGGCGCTGCTGCGGCAGAAGAAGGCGCGGACCGTTCGCGTGGTCGTCCCGCAGCGGCCTGCCATGGAACGCCACATGATGATCATGCCGCCGCCCGCGCCGCCCGCGCCGTCGGGGGGCTGATACCCGGGTGCTGTGATAATGTGCGCGGCCCATGCGCCGCGCCGACTTTCACTACGACCTGCCCACCGAGCTGATCGCCCAGGCGCCGGCAGCCGAGCGTTCCGCGAGCCGGTTGCTGGCCTGCGACGGCGCGAGCGGGGGGCTGCGGGACCTCGGATTCCGGGACCTGCCCGAACTCCTCGCGCCGGGCGACCTGCTGGTGTTCAACGACACCCGGGTCCTTCCGGCCCGGGTCCACGGGCGGAAGCCGACCGGGGGCGGTGTCGAGATCCTGCTCGAGCGCGTTGTCGCTCCCCGTCGCATCCTGGCGCAGGCGCGCTCCAGCAAGGGCTTCCGGCCCGGCGTGACGGTGGACCTGCCCGGCGGCGAGCGGGCGACCGCCGTCGGCCGCGAAGGCGACCTGTACGAATTCGAGCTCAGCTGCGACGCCGTGGCCTTCTTCGAGACGCAGGGCGAGATGCCGCTGCCGCCCTACATCGAACGTGCGGCCCTGCCCGAGGACCGCGAACGCTACCAGACGGTCTATGCGCGCGAGCCCGGGGCGGTGGCTGCCCCCACGGCCGGCCTGCACTTCGACGACGGCGTGTTCCGGGCGCTCGAGTCGCGCGGCATCGCGTTCGCCCGGCTGACGCTGCACGTCGGCGCCGGCACCTTCCAGCCGGTTCGCGCCGAGGACCTGCGCGACCACCGCATGCACCCTGAGCGCGTGCGCGTGGACGCCCCGGTCGTCGAGGCGGTGCGCGCGGCCAGGACCCGCGGCGGGCGCGTGGTCGCCGTCGGAACGACGGTCGTGCGCAGCCTCGAGGCGGCCGCGTTCGGCGGTTCGCTGGCGCCCTTTGACGGCGACACGGACATCTTCATCCTTCCGGGGTTCCGCTTCCGGGTGGTCGACGCGCTGGTCACGAACTTCCACCTGCCGGAATCGACGCTGCTGATGCTGGTCAGCGCCTTCGCCGGTCGCGAGCGCATCCTGGCCGCCTACCGGCATGCCATCGGGCTGCGCTACCGGTTCTTCAGCTACGGCGACGCCATGTTCCTGACGCCGTCGCCGGCGGCGCTGGCGCCGCGGGAGGCCGCGTGAAGTTCGAGCTGCTGGCCACCGACGGCGCCGCGCGCAGCGGGCGGCTGACGCTGGCCCGGGGCACGGTGGAAACCCCGGCGTTCATGCCGGTGGGCACCTACGGCACCGTCAAGGGCGTCACCCCCGCGGAACTGGAGGCCTGCGGCGCCGAGATCATCCTCGGCAACACCTTCCACCTGATGCTGCGGCCGGGCGTGGAGACCGTCCGGCGCCATGGCGGCCTGCACCGTTTCATGGCGTGGCAGAAGCCGATCCTCACCGACTCGGGCGGCTTCCAGGTGTTCAGCCTGGCGGAGATGCGCAAGCTCTCGGAGGAGGGCGTCAGCTTCCGCTCGCCGGTGGACGGCGCGCCGGTCTTCCTGTCCCCGGAGCGGTCGATGGAGGTGCAGCGCGCGCTCGACTCCGACGTGGCGATGGTCTTCGACGAGTGCACGCCCTACCCGGCGACCGAACAGCAGGCGCGGGACTCCATGGAACTGTCCCTGCGCTGGGCGGCGCGCAGCCGGGCGTCCTTCGACGCCCTGCCGGGCGCCGGCACGCTCTTCGGTATCGTCCAGGGCGGGATGCACCAGCACCTCAGGCGGGCCTCGCTGGAGGGGCTCGAACAGGTCGGATTCGAGGGCCTCGCCATCGGCGGGCTGTCGGTGGGCGAGCCCGAGGAGGAGCGCAACGGCGTGCTCGAGGGAGTCACGCCGCTGATGCCCGCCGGCAAGCCCCGCTACCTGATGGGCGTCGGCTTCCCCGAGGACATCGTCGAGTCGGTCCGTCGCGGCATCGACATGTTCGACTGCGTGATCCCCACCCGGCACGCGCGCAACGGGCACCTGTTCGTGCCCGAGGGCGTCGTCAACATCCGCAACGCCTGCCACGCCGACGATACCCGGCCGCTGGACGAGACCTGCGGCTGCTACACCTGCCGCAATTTCAGTCGTGCCTACCTGCGGCATCTCGACAAGTGCGGCGAGATGCTCGGGCCGCGGCTCGCGACGGTCCACAACCTCTTCTTCTACCAGCGGCTGATGGCCGACCTGCGGGAAGCCATCCGCGGGGGGCGTTTCGAGGCCTTCCGCCGGGATTTTCTGGCCCGACGACGGTCCGGGCCGCAGCCTGTGGCATAATTCGCGGCTGTTCAGCCGGGCTGACCGGTCATCGTTCCCAAGTTCCAGAGGACAATCATGGACCTGTTTTTCAACACCGCCTGGGCGCAGGACGCCGGCGCCGCCGCTTCCGGCAGTGCCTGGATTCAACTCCTGCCACTCGTGCTCATCTTCGTGGTCTTCTATTTCCTGCTGATCCGGCCGCAGACCAAGCGCGCCAAGGAACACAAGGAGATGGTCGGCAAGCTGCAGTCGGGCGACGAGGTCGTGACCAACGGCGGGCTGCTGGGCCGCATCGCCGAGGTCGGCGACAACTTCATCTCGCTGGAGGTCGCCGACGGCGTGACCATCAGGGTCCAGAAGTTCCAGGTCTCCCAGCTGATGCCCAAGGGCACCATCAAGGGCAACTGACGCGCCGCCGCCGATCCGGCGGGCCGGTATCGCGGGCGCGCGGAAACAGTTCCGAGGATCTTTGATGCACCAGTATCCGCTTTGGAAGAGCGCGACCGTACTCGCGGTCCTGCTCATATCGATCGTCCTGGCCTTGCCGAACGTGTTCGGCGAGACGGCGGCGCTGCAGATGTCCCGCAAGGACCGCGCCGCGTTCACCAGCGCGTCCGTCGGCGAGTTCGAGCAGCTGCTCGGGCGGGAAGGCATCACCTACGAGGACGCCTACGTCGACTCCGACGGCCGCATGTGGATCCGCTTTGACGACGTCGAGTACCAGCTGCAGGCGCGCGACGCGATCAACAAGGCCTACGAGGGCCAGTTCGCGGTGGCGACGACCTTCGCGTCCCGCGCGCCGCGCTGGCTGACGCGCATGGGGCTGAAGCCGATGAGCCTCGGCCTCGACCTGCGCGGCGGCATCTACCTCGTCTATGAGGTCGACGTGGACGGCGCGGTCGCGCAGCTGACCCAGGTGCTCGAGCGCGACCTGCGCAAGGTCATGCGGGACGCGCGGATTCCCTACGACGAGGTCGCGGTCAACGGCCCGCGCGTACAGGTCACCGTCAAGGACCCGGGCAAGGCTGGCGAAGCGAAGGCGGCGATCAGCAAGTTCGATCCCGAGCTCAGCGTGGAGGACGGCGCGCTGCCGGGGCAGGTGGTCGCGGTGCTGACGCCCGACCAGATACGCCAGCGCCAGGACTTCGCCATCCAGCAGAACATCACGGCGCTGAACAACCGGGTCAACGCCCTGGGCGTCGCCGAGCCGGTCATCCAGCGGCAGGGCCTCAACCGCATCGCGGTGCAGCTGCCCGGC
>DATHZW010000304.1:0-2402 GCA_035458405.1 Steroidobacteraceae bacterium
ACCGTTTTCCGCAGATGCGCTGGTCGTTCGCCAACTTCCGGCAGCTGATGCCCAGCACCAACGTCTGGCGGGGCGACGGCAAGCTGTCCGAACTGCCGCGCGCGCTGCGCGACGACATCGACGGCATCACCTTCACGCCGATGGGGCGGAGCGACACCATGACCTGGGGGCAGTCGCTGGCCGCGAACTACACCGACGCCATCGTCGTACTGCACCGGGGGCGCATCGTCTACGAGCGCTACTTCGGCGTCATGAATGACCACAACGCGCACATGGCGATGTCGGTCACCAAGTCGATCTTCGGCACGCTCGGCGCGATGCTGGTGGCGGAGGGCAGGCTCGACGAGAAGGCGCTGATCGGCCAGTACATCCCGGAGCTGAAGGACACGGCCTACGGCGATGTGACGGTGCGCCAGGTACTGGACATGACCGTGGGCGTCAGGTACTCGGAAAACTATGCCGACCCGGCGGCGGAGATCTGGCAGCACGTGCGCGCGGGCGGCGTGTTCCCGCGCCCGCCGGGCTATGCCGGCCCGACGTCGTTCTACGGCTTCCTGCAGACGCTGCGGAAGGAAGGCGAACACGGCGAGGCCTTCGCCTACAAGACCGTCAATTCCGACGTGGCGGGGTGGCTGATCCGGCGCGCGACCGGCCAGTCGGTGGGCGCGGTGCTCTCCGAACGCATCTGGCAGAAGCTTGGCGCCGAGCAGGACGCCTACCTGCTGGTCGACAGCGTGGGTACGGAGTTCGCGGGCGGTGGCTTCAATCCGACGCTGCGCGACATGGCGCGATTCGGCGAGATGATGCGCCTCGACGGGCGCTTCAACGGCCTGCAGATCGTGCCCAGGGCGGTGGTCGACGATATCCGCAAGGGCGCCAGCCAGGCGGATTTCGCCAAGGCCGGCTTCAAGACGCTGCCGGGCTGGAGCTATCGGGACATGTGGTGGGTCAGCCATGACGATCACGGCGTTTTCGAGGCGCGCGGGATCCATGGCCAGGCGATCTACATCGACCCGAAGGCGGAAATGGTGATCGCGCGCTTCGCCTCGTACCCGCTGGCGGCCAACGCCCACCTCGATCCGACCACGCTGCCGGCCTTCCGCGCGCTGGCCGAGCACCTCATGCAATGAGGGCCGGGACCGGCGTCATGCCAGAGACATCCCCACGCGCCTCCTGCGCAGGCTTGCGAACCAGCGGACTCATGCGGCCCGGTAGCCCGGCGTGAAAAGCGACAGCGAATTCATGCGCCGCGCGCTGGAACTGGCGGCCCAGGCCGAGGCCCGGGGTGAGGTGCCGGTTGGCGCGCTGGTCGTCCAGGGCGAACAGGTGATCGGCGAAGGATTCAACCAGCCGATCAGCCTCACGGACCCGACGGCGCACGCCGAGATCCTGGCGCTGCGGGCCGCCGCCACCATGCTGGGCGACTACCGTCTCGGCGGTACGACCCTCTATGTCACGCTCGAGCCCTGCCCGATGTGCGCGGCCGCGCTCGTGCATGCGCGTGTCGCGCGGCTGGTGTTCGGCGCCTGGGATCCGCGCCAGGGCGCGGCCGGCAGCGTGTTCAACCTGGTGACGGCGCGCGCCATGAACCATCAGGTGGACTGCTTCGGCGGCGTGCTCGCCGACGAGTGCGGCGCCCTGCTGAAGCGCTTCTTCGAGTCGCGTCGTTGAGGCCTGGAGCCAGGCAGGCGGCGGGAATCAGTCCGGGGAAAGGTCCGGCGGCCGGGCGCTGACCAGCCGCAGCTGGTTGGCCGGATCTCCGGTGAGCCAGACCAGCACGTCGCGGTAGTTGTTGATGTTGTCCACGAACCGCACGGGCTCCCAGCCGCGCGCGTAGCCGTGGCGCAGCTGCGTGTACCAGCGCTCCTGCGCCAGCAGCGGCAGGCGCCGGCGGACTTCGTTCCAGGAATCCGGGTCGCCACCCTGGCGCTGGGTCAGGATGCGCGCGTCCTCCAGGTGCCCGAAGCCGATGTTGTAGGCGGCCAGCGCCAGCCAGGTCCGGTCCGGTTCGGGGATCCGTTCCGGGACCTTGCCGCGGACCTCGACGAGGTAGCGCGCGCCGCCCAGGATGCTCGATCGCGGGTCGAGGCGGTCCGTGATGCCGACGCGCGCCGCGGTGTCGTCGGTCAGCATCATCACCCCGCGCACGCCGGTGGGCGAGGTGGCCTTGGGGTCGTACTTCGACTCCTGGTAGGCGATGGCAGCGAGCAGCCGCCAGTCGAAGCCCGTCTCGCGGGCCGCCTCCTCGAAATAGGGACGCAGGTCCGGCAACCGTTCCTGGACCAGGCGCACGAAGTTCAGCGAGTCAAGGTAGTCGAAGCGCTCGGCCGCCGCGTAATACCGCTGCAGGATCGAGGCCAGCGTGCCGTCCCGCTCCACGGTCTCGAAGTACTGGCGCACCA